>JANMLD010000481.1:0-19556 GCA_031372345.1 Pirellula sp. | reverse complement strand
CGACGACATGGGCTACGGCGACATTGGGTTTAACGGTTGCAAAGACATCCGGACCCCAAATCTGGATCGGCTCGCGAAACAGGGAGCGATCCTGGAATGCCTGTATGGCCAGCCGGTTTGCTCGCCGACGCGTGCCGCACTACTAACTGGAAGGTACCCGACCCACACGGGCATCTATAACGTGGTTAGCGCCCGGGATCCCAAGGCCTGGCCACTGCCGCTGGCCGAACGCACTCTGGCCCAGGCGCTCCATGAAGTCGGTTATATCACGGCCATTTGCGGGAAGTGGCATCTCGGTGAGGCTAAGCCTGAGTTCATGCCCACCCGGCGCGGTTTTGACCACCAGTTCGGCTTTATGGGCGGTACCGTCAACTCCTTTACGCATGCCGGGGGTGCCGGTAGCGACCCTTCCAAGCCGATAGACTGGTATCGTGATGACATTGCGTCGGAAGACAGAGGTTACTCCACCCATCTCATTGCCCAAGAGGCTTGCCGCCTCATCCGCGAGCAGCCCGCCGACAAGCCGCTTTTTCTCTACGTGACCCCCAATGCTGTCCACACGCCGCGGCTATCGCCGGATGAATACAAACAACCATACGCCCATCTTTCCAAACGCCGAATGGAACTGGCCGGCATGACCTCCGCCCTGGACGAAGGTATTGGAAAAATTATCGCCGCGCTGACGGAAAAGGGGATGATGAACAACTCGCTCATTATTTACTCCACGGACAACGGGGGGCCGAGCTGGGACGATGTTGTGCTCAATGGCTCTTTGCGTGGCGGCAAGTCTGACATTTACGAAGGCGGGTTTCGCATCGGGGCCTTCGCCGTCTGGCCGGGAAGAATTCCCGCTGGCATTCGTATCCAAGAGCCGCTGCACGTCGTGGATTGGTTTCCCACGCTTTGCAAGCTTGCTGGCGCATCGGTCGCTCAACCACTCCCGCTTGACGGTTCGGATATATGGCCCGTCTTAAGCCAAGGAGCAAAATCGCCTCACGAGGCTATTCTTCTGGTGGGCTCACGCGCCGGACAATCGGCCATTCGGATGGGAGATTGGAAGTTGTTGGTCAATCCTAAGGAGTTTAAGAGGGATGTGCAGTGCAGTCCGGTGGAACTCTACAACTTGGCTGAAGATATCGGCGAGAAGACCAACCTGGCCGCCGCGCAACCCGAGCGGGTGAAGCAAATGCGTGCGCGGCTGGATGCTCTGCTCGCCAGCCCAGCCAACCCTGAATACCTGCAACCGAAAAAGAGGGAGGCTAGATGATTATTTATGAGCGGAAAAGGATGCGCGGAAAAGGTGTCAACGACGGTCTTAATCTTTGGCAAGTGCCGATTCAAATTTTTTTTCAAATTCCTTTTTTTGGAGAGCGAATTGTGGGTGGCACCATCTGTTATCTGTTCCAACATAAATTTCAAGTTGGTGAATACGGACCGATTCGACGCGGCGGAGCAATGCAGCGTGATAAGCGTGGACGATTTGCTCGACGAAGCAAAACGTTCGCTCGCATGGAGCTACTGACGGACGCTCAAGCCAACAGAGCCACCCGCATCGTCAACGGCGACAACGCGATGCGAATCGCGGACTCAAAGAAGCTTCGCACATATCCCAAACGACCATTCATGAAGGCTGCTTCCGCAACGGTATCATCATCCTCAATACCGAGAGCACGACATGCGAGACCAACACGTACAAACTCCGCAAGCTCCCCAGGAAGTAACTGAGAAATCGTTTGTTCTAGTTCTTTAAGTGTCATTCGTTAGCTCCTTAATGCTGTCGGATTCATTCTAGATCACAAGGTGCAATCTTGCCAGAAGCAAAACTCGGTCTCGAGCCCGTCCTCACCATCGGTGATACCGAGATCACCAACGTCAAGACGTGACGGTCAGCTTGGAAAATGCTGAGGCTGACACGAGTACTCGGGCCAAGATTGGCTGGCGAGCTACGGTGAGGATGCCGACGGGGACACAGCTTTTAGGCGAGCGGCAGGATGAAAACTACCAGCCAAGGGTTTCAATGGGAGAGCGAGGCTCCTGCCGAGCTTGGCATTGGTTCGGCAGGAGCCTCTCCCTCCCGGTATAATCAATGCTGCCGCTCGCCTTAGCGATGCCGTGGGACGCAGCTTTAGACGAACTACTATCTGAAAAGCTGTGCTCCCGGAGGGTGTCTCATGGCGACCATTGTGGATGTCGGCGGCGGCAAGTGGCCTGCGGGCCGCAAGCTTGGAGAAACTTTGAGTCGCGGAAAAGGTGCCAGGAACCGCGCGGAAAAGGTGCCAGGAACCGAATTGGCTATTTAGGCAAGCTGGCACGGTCGCACGTCGCTGTGATTTGGGGATGACCTTGGATCCATAATGCGTCCGCGGGGACAAAAACGAGTCTGATTCCCGGTCCCGAAACACTTCAAAGAGGCCTGCCCCCTTTGGCTTTCTCAGCTCTTGAGCGCTGCCAATCCGGCTTGAGCCACAAGACCATCTTGGGCGCTTGTTCCGCCAGAAAGACCGATGCCGCCGATGACCACTCCGTTGACGATGATCGGCAACCCGCCGTCTATTGGCATCGCGCCACTCATCACAAGCATCCGTACGCCTTCGCCACCGGCCGCCACCATATCATGAAAAGCCTTGGTGGGCCGACGGAATGCCACGGCAGATCTCGCCTTGTCCTGCGCGACCTGTACGCTGCCAAATTGCGAGTTGTCCATGCGTTCCAGCAGTACCAAATGACCGCCAGCGTCCATGATCGCCACGACCATGTACCAGCCGTTACTCACAGCTTCTGCTTGAGCAGCAGCAGAAACCGTTCGTGCTTGTTCTAGTGTGATGGATGTTCCGTACATGGGTGGTTGCGGGTTTGGGGTTGTCATTCGTTTGCTTTCTTATGAAGTGAGGCTAAGGTCTTAAAGAATTACTGAGATTGGGAATCAAGCATTGCGATGCTACTTTGATTGGTATGCATCTCGCAATACCTGCAGTGTATGGCGGATCTTGATCGGTGAGCCCAGTTTGGCGAGGTGGACACGAAGCTGGGTAAGGCAGCCAATGTTGCCGGATGCGACTACACTTGCACCCGATGCGATCACGGCTCGTGCTTTCTGCTGGCCAAGTTGCGACGCGATGGCTGGCTGCTCCATGTTGTAACTTCCTGCGCTACCGCAGCAAAGATGCGAGTTAGGTAGCTCCAAGAGTTCAAGTCCAGGAATCGCGCGGAGCAGTTCGCGTGGTTCGCGGCGCACGCCCTGTGCATTGGCCAAATGGCATGCGTCGTGGTAAGCAACCTTGAACGGCGAACCGTCGCCCTGCGGCTTAGCTGATAGACCTAGTTTGTTGAGAAAGGCGCTTACATCCATGACGCGATGGCGAAACACTTCCGCTCGGGTCGCATCGGGTGTGCCAGCTAAAACGAGATGATACTCATGCATGGCCGAGCCGCATCCAGCGGCGTTGGTAAGAACAGCATCCACGTCGGCTGGGAAAGCGTTGAGATTGCGATTCGCGAAATTGCGTGCAGCATTTAAGTCCCCCGTATGCCAAGCAAGCCCGCCACAGCAACCTTGCGCGCGGGGCACGACTACTTCCACGCCATTCCGTGTTAGCACCTCGATGGTTGCGGTATTGATATCGGGATCGAGCACTTGCTGTGCACAACCGATGAGCAGCGCCACGCGGGCTCGGCGTTCGCCTTGGGCAGGTGTGACTTCGGGCCAGATTTGCTTTGGCGGTAGCTTCTCCGGTAGAAGCTCCAGCATCGGCTTGAGCGCAGTTGGAACCAGCGGTGCAAACACTTTTCCAAGCTTTCCAAACATAGCCGCGACGCGGAAGCGGGTCGGATACGGCACAGTCTGAGCAGAAAGCCACCGTGCAAGTTTCTGGCCGGTCGTTCGCTTGAACTTTTCCTGTGCCACCGCGCGGAAGGGACTGATGAGATCGCGATAGGGTACACCGCTTGGACAAGCGGGTTCGCAAGCCAAACAACCCAGACAGCGATCCACATGCGGTTGAGCCGCCTCCCAATCGAGGGTGCCTTCTAAAACCTCCTTCATGAGGATGATACGACCTCGAGGAGAATCCATTTCTTGACCCAGCTCTTGGTAGGTCGGACATGCAGCAAGACAGAAGCCGCAATGTACACAGCGTTCAATGGCGTCGGCCATCGGAAGACCCAGCGGGCCAAACTTGTCGGTCGGTATATTGTGCAGCATCTCAGTCAAATTCCTCTAGGCTTGGGAAACGATTCTCCGCGTCGAGGGCATGCTTTACTGCTGCGGCAACTTTGAAATCGTGCCGTGCGCCAAGCCACAACGGTGCATTGCCTCGCAATGTCAAACAGGGGACCTTCAGCCCTCGAAGCTTGGCATCGACAGCTGCGACATCTGCATTCAGCGAGAGCGAAGCAAACACTACATTTCCACCTGAACTGACAAGAACCCTTGCACCGAAATCTTCGAGGGTCCGACGAAGCGACGCGCAAGTGTCCGGTGTCGTTGGCATCTTGAGAAGCATCGAAGACTCTGCATTCGCTTCATCCGCGGCAACGGTTTTTGCCCATTCGAACTCGGTGAGTGATATCCATTGTTCGTCGGCAACTTCACTAGTCAGTTTTTTGCCTCGAAAGCGGTTCAGTATTTCATTCGCAAGCGCGTCGAGCGATTCAGCCGGGCCAACGAGTCTCGCAGCAATATGGTTTGCATCGGGCAACCAGTCGAGCGCGTCGAGTTCCCATCGCGAGCTCGCTGCCTGCGAGAGGATTTGCGTAGCAACTTCGGCAGCCTTCGCCTCCAACATTAAAGTAAGTCGCGACGTGTGACGCGGGAAGACCTTGAAGGTTACTTCGGTAAGCACACCAAAGCGTCCGAGGCTGCCGACGAAAAATTTTGGCAGGTCGAATCCGGCAGCATTCTTGACCACCTTACCGCCCATTCGGAGCAACCGCCCTGCGCCATCAACGAACTGAATCGCAAGGATGAAATCACGTAGTCCGCCAAATCGAAAACGTCCTGGACCGCTGACGCCGGACGCAACCGTTCCGCCAAGCGTCGCGCCGCTTGCCACGAGCATCGGATCAAAGGGTAGGTATTGCCCTTGGGCTGCGAGGGTATCGGCAATCTCTCGCAGCGGTGTGCCAGCCAGGGCGGTGAAGGTAAATTCGCTCGGCTCGTATTCAACAATGCCAGTAAGTCTCGCCGTGGAGAGTTTGACCGCGTTCACAGCAGATAATCGCGGCTTTGTGCCTGAGCCAACTGCGATGAGACGCGGAGTCGAACGCACGGCCTCAACGAGGTCAGCTGTATTCGCGGGGGTGAGTGTCGTATTCATTCGCGGGAGATCACTCCAGCTTTCTCAAGTGGGTGAAGTCCGTGTTGCATGAGTGCGGGAGCTTCTGGTCCAGGAAACATTTTTCCTGGGTTCGCAATACCGAGTGGATCGAATGCGGCTCTGATGCGCGTCATGCAATCAATCTCTTCCGCGCTGAACATATCCGGCAGGTAGTCACGCTTCTCCATTCCCAGACCGTGTTCCCCTGTCAACGAACCACCCATCTCGACACACATCTTCAAAATGCGACCGGCGAGTGCCTCGGCGCGATCGAGATCTCCTGGAACACGGCCGTTGAACAAGATGAGTGGATGCAGATTGCCATCGCCTGCATGGAAAACGTTGGCAACACGGATGCCGGTTTCTCGCGACATTTCGCCGATGCGACGCAAAGCCTCTCCCAGTTTCCGCCGCGGCACAACTCCATCCTGCACGATGAAGTCCGGTGAAAGCCGTCCGACGGCGCTGAACGCGCTTTTGCGTCCTTTCCAAATGGCCATTCGCTCGTCAGCATCACGGGCGGGACGTGCTTCGATTGGCTTGCTGGCAGCGATGATCGCGTCGAGTCGCTTCCGGTCTTCGGCGACCACTTCACGAGGCCCTTCAAGCTCGACGATCAGCACCGCTTCCGCGCCTACGGGGTACTCTGCATGAACGGCGGCCACGGCAGCCTCGAGCGCAAGAGCGTCCATGATCTCCATCGCGCCGGGTAGCAAACCGCTGGCGATCACTGCAGACACAGCGTCGCCTGCCTCTTCCAGCGACTTGTAGCCAGCCAGCACTGTGTGGAAGCACTCCGCTTTGGGCAACAGTTGCAGCGTGATCTCTAAGGCGATCCCGAACAAGCCTTCGTTCCCGGTGAATAGCCCACACCAATCCGGACCGACGCTCTCGCGACTTGCTCCACCCCACTCGACAACTTCACCGGTAGCCAGTACAGCCTTGATACCGAGGACATGGTTCGCGGTCATTCCGTACTTGAGGCAATGCGCACCGCCGGAATTGAATGCGACGTTTCCACCGATGGTGCAGATCGTTTGGCTGGATGGATCAGGCGAATAGTAGAGACCGTGGGGTGCGGCGGCAACGCTCACCGCCGTGTTGATGACTCCAGACTCGACGACCGCAATGCGATTCACCGGATCAATCTTGAGTATCCGATTAAGCCGGTTCATCGCGATAATGATTCCTCCCGCAACCGGTAATGAGCCGCCGGAAAGACTCGTGCCGCTGCCGCGCGCGACGAATGGCAAGTTCTCTTGGTGGCACAAGCGAACCAACGCGATGACTTCATCGTTCGTCTCGGGAACAGCAACGGCAAGCGGCGTTTGATGGAAGGCTGTCAGTCCGTCGCTTTGGTAAGCGGCAAGCTGTTCCGAACGCAGCAGCAACTGCTCTGGCCGAAGCAGTTGCTTGAGTCGTTGAATGGCAAGTTGGCTCATATTGGCTTCATGTCAGTTCGATGGATTTCTCGTAGTGGAAGCTTTGGTTGGTGTACCACCTTTAGGTGGCAGTTTTCTACAGGTTTCCGGAGCTTTTCACAGTTTTCTACAGGTTTCCCCGGCTGAAGCCGGTACACCAACATTCAGCTTCCGTGGCGGGCTTTCGCTTCGCGGCGTCGAGCGTGCAAAATGAATTCTGTGTAGCCGTTGGGTTGCTCGCCACCTTTAAACACAAGGTCGCAAGCAGCTTGGAAGGCAGTATTCTCGTCAAAGGCCGGCGACATAGGTCGATAACTTAGGTCGCCGACGTTTTGACGATCGACCACTGCGGCCATCCGGCGAAGTGTTTCGTTCACTTGTTCCGTCGAACAGACACCGTGGCGCAACCAGTTGGCGATATGCTGGCTCGAAATGCGCAATGTGGCGCGGTCTTCCATGAGACCGACGTCATGAATGTCGGGTACTTTCGAGCAACCCACACCGCCGTCAATCCACCGCACGACGTAGCCTAGAATACTTTGCACATTGTTGTCGAGTTCTTGTTGGACTTCCTGTGCTGCTGGCCATGTTGGACCTTGCAGTGGCAGTGTCAAGATCGCGTCGAGGCTAGCCCGTGATCGTTTGGCAAGTTCTGTCTGGCGTTCGGCCACATTCACGTCGTGATAATGCAGCGCATGAAGTGTAGCCGCAGTGGGAGAGGGGACCCAAGCCGTGTTGGCTCCGGCCATGGGATGCGCACGTTTCGTTGCGACCATCTGTGCCATGAGGTCGGGCATGGCATACATACCCTTGCCAATCTGCGCGCGCCCTCGCAATCCGCAAGCAAGTCCGTTGTCCACGTTCCAATCTTCGTAGGCCACGATCCAAGGCTGCGACTTCATGGAGTTTTTTCGTACTACTGGACCGGCCTCCATGCTCGTGTGAATCTCATCGCCCGTGCGGTCGAGAAAACCAGTATTGATGAACACCACCCGATCCTTGGCAACGCGAATGCATTCCTTGAGGTTGACAGTGGTGCGGCGCTCCTCATCCATGATTCCTAGTTTGACTGTGAAGCGAGGCAGACCGAGCGCATCTTCAATCCGACCGAACAGCTCACAGGTCAACGCGACTTCCTCCGGACCATGCATCTTCGGCTTCACGATGTAAATGCTACCGGTTCGCGAATTGCGGAACTTCCCAAGTCCCTTCACATCGAATGACGAGATCAAGCAAGTGAAAAATGCGTCGAGAAAGCCCTCGGGAATTTCGTTTCCTTCGCCATCGAGCACGGCGTCCGTGAACATGTGATGGCCGACGTTTCTCGCAAAGAGCAAACTACGCCCCGGCAGAGTCATCGTTCCGCTGTCGGGTTTGGTATAGGTGCGGTCAGGATGTAGCGTGCGCGTCAGCGAGCGACCACCTTTCTCAAAGGTCTCGGACAAATCACCTCGGATCAAACCAAGCCAATTGGCATACGTATGCGTTTTATCCGTCGCGTCTACAACCGACACGGAATCTTCCATGTCTTGAATCGTCGTGATCGCGGATTCAAGCACCACGTCCTTGATACCTGCAGCGTCGGTCTTACCGATGGTGTGAGCGCGGTCAAATTGCATCTCGATGTGCAATCCGTGATTGACGAGCAGGATGGTCGACGGCGTCGCAGGCTCTCCAACATAGCCAGAGAATATCTTAGCGTCAGCGAGAGTCGTTTGCCGGCTGTCAACCAACGTGACTAAGAGTTTTCCGCCATGCACAGCATACGCAGTGGCGTCCCTGTGACTGCCGCTTGCGAGCGGGGCTGCCTTATCCAAAAACTCGCGTGTGAAGGCGATGACTTTCGCACCACGCTTAGGGTTGAAGCCTCCGGACTTCTCACAGCCGTCGGTTTCCGGAATCACATCCGTTCCGTACAGTGCGTCGTAAAGACTGCCCCAGCGAGCGTTGGCAGCATTGAGTGCGTAGCGCGCATTGGTGACAGGCACAACCAGTTGCGGCCCGGCAATGTTCGCCACTTCGTTGTCAACGTTCTCAGTGGTCGCCGAGAAATCTGGCCCTTCTGGTAGAAGATAGCCAATCTCTGTCAAAAACTGCTTATAGGCGCCAGCATCGTGCGGTTGGCCAGCGCGATCGCGATGCCACTGGTCGATCTTTGATTGTAGTTCGTCCCGGTTGGCAAGAAGCACGCGAACTTTAGGCGTAAGGTCGGCAACAATCTTCTCAAACGCAGCCCAAGCGGCTGACGGCTCGAAACCCGTATCGGGGCAGATACGTTGTGAAAGAAGATCATTCAGAACCGTGGCGACTTGGAGACGGCCTTGTAAGATGCGTTGAGTCATAATGTTGATTTGGAGGATCCTTGCGAAAGTGGTGAGTTTGTTTTTAGGGTGAGTGTCGAACAATTGTCTCAATTGTTCCAGTCACGATTGGGACATTCGTGCGACACTAAAGCCTCGATAGCCTCGATCACCGTCGGATGACGGCCAAACAAGTCTTGTCTATCTCGAAGCCATCTTCGCGCAGCGAGAACTTACTTTTGAAAGTTTTTCCCAATTCCCGCACGTTTTCCGTCATCTTTGAGCGAACCTGGTTTCCAATTTTTCGCAATGTCGATATCGGCGGCTACCTTTGCCGTCAGAGCGGTGACATCGACATAACCAACACGATTGTACATTGCAGGAACGTAGTGAGCATTGCGGATCGTGGCGTATTTTTTCCAATGCGATAATGCAGCTTCAAGATGATGAAGCGATGCATCATGATCGAACTTGTCGCTGTTGGCGTCAAACAACGCCAATGCGCAGGAGCCGCGAATCTTGGATGCGTAGTAACGTCCCAGCCAGGCAAACGCTTCGCAGTCGCTCACGTTCTTTTGCAGTTCGGGGTCTTGCTTGGCTACTTCACGAAGCATGTCGAGCGATGCCAACGTTTCGGATGCAGCACCGTCAAGAGCGTTCGCAATCTCCAGCGGTGTAGTCTCGGTCATCGGCTTGCGCTCGGTAAGACGCTTGCGCCAGTCGCGAATGCAAAGCACCTCGGAGCCCGGCATGGAGTTGCCTTCCATGAACTTCAGGACGGTGTAGAAGCCCTTGCTTCCTTTGTGGTCTGGATGGCTCCAGCAGGCTTCGGGATACCACTTGATGTCAATGTCACCCCAGAAGAAGCGAGTGATCAGCGGCATGACTTGCGAGGCACTCTGAAGCGCATCGAATAATTCCGTTGAAGAAGCCTTTGGATGGCGAGCGGCAAGGACTCGTTCGAAATGCGAGTCTGGCAACGAGGGATCAAAAGCCAGCCGCCCCCAAAGCATAAACGAATACCATTGTTTCTCCATGACCAACGGGCGTTTGCCAGGTGCCGGGTTACGTTCGAGGAAGTCGCGTCCCCAGCAGTATCCATCCGGCCCCATGTAAAAGCCGGCAAACTTGTCCGCCGATGGCATGTTCAAAATGTACTCGCGGGCATAAGCCGGATCGCCAAAGCGAAAAGTATAGATGTCGTCGTTTCGCACGGTGAGCCAAGTCCGCATGCCGGGGGCAATGTTATCAAGCAAGGGTTGGATAAAGGGGGGCTTGGTAATCGAGTACATGTGTGCCACCGAATACTTGAAGCTGAAATCGAAGGTCCCCGGATAGTCTTTGAAGGCATCGAGGATCTCGCTTTGCGCGGTCCAGTGGAAGCGATGGATCATGTTGAACTTGCGTTTAGGATCTTCTTTCAACGCATCGCGTACACCTTCTCCGTAGGTGTCCCATAACCAAGCTTCTTTGACTTTCGAGTCCATATCATTGGGCATCCCTTCACCAGCCGTGATGCCCATACCGCCAAGCAGCGGGTAAGTCTTCACCATTTCACGAACGCTTGCGCGGAAGTACTTTTTCGTAGTGCCGTTCTCCATGTCGTTAGTGATGCCATGTTTACCATCGGCACCGAACGTGAAAACGTTCCAAGTGAAGACATAAAGCGTAATACCGCGATCGGCAGCTTGCTGCATGACCCAACGCCAGAACTCAATCTTCTCATCGATCGAAATGCGTTTGACAACTTCATGATCGGCGAGCATCGCGGGGCGCACCATGTCGTTGCCCGCCATACTGAACTGATCGTCAAGTTTTACGCGAGTACGCCAAACATCATTCAAAGCGACTTCGGGGAATTCTGGAATCTTCACCATCGAAGGGAATGGATGGAGGCTCCACAGCGAGAGTACGTTGTAGCGATTGCGAGCCATCGAATCGAGGTAGTCGATCCAGAAGTCGCGCTCCCATACTTCAGGAATGTTTGCTTGAGCAGCGTCGGAGCAGTCGGTGTAACTGGGGGTTCTCAAATCGAGCGGAATGTTGAACTTGATCCCGCGCCGCGCGATATGCGGCTTGTTGTCCGAGTCCTTCAGTGAGTCAAGCGTGCCTAGGCGAATCGCCTCAGCGATATCCAAGCCACCATACATCGCGCCGACTTCATCGGCTCCGCTTATCGTGATGACACGTCGACCGTTTTCGGTCTTCACACGAATACTGTAACCCTGTGCACCGGCTTTGTCGTCTTTTTCGACAGTAATCGCAATGCGAGTCGTATTCGCGTCTTTGACCAAAACCATCCCGATTGCCGTGGCTTCACGGCGAATCTCATGTTCTGCAAACTTGCCAGGTCTGCCAGTCGCCGGGTCATTCGCCAACTCAAGGCTTCCGGCTATCGCAGAAACCGATAGCGCGACAATGAGGGCGGTGATGAGGGTCAGGGTAAAGGTGTTTTTCATGGTTTGTTCTGCCATATTAAGTTCATTGCTGCATTCATGGTTTGGAGATGACGTTAGGTGCGAACATGATCCCGTCAACGAACTCGTTAGTTTTGAAAAACTCCGAGTCGTGCACTGGCTTCCCAGCGAGCGTGAGGTTCTCAAAGGTGAGGTTGCGGATGCGTGCATCGGCCTGGCCCCAGAGGATTTGCGGTTCCCCAAGAACGCTGGGCGCGGCGATGGATATAGTCTGGAAGTGGATACCCGACAATTCTCCGGCTCCGCGCTTTTCGGAGTCCTTTGAATAGGTTTCTGGCATGGTCATGCAGATGAAGAACTGTTGCAACGTTGGTCTGGGGTCCTCGATGTTAATGTTACGAAAGATCACTCCGGCGCCTGCCGCGCCGCCGCCTTCGCCGCGCATGTTAAAAACCCGGCCGCCGCTCCATCGGTGCCATTTGGCTCGCGCATAGATCACATCGCAGTCCTCTACAACCAACTTGCGGTCGGCAAGCTGTGGCAGGCCGGAGAGCACGAACGACGACCCGTTGGCGTCGTTCCACAGCACGGTCCGGCGAATGCCCAAGCCGTTCACATAAAGCGAGTCGTCCTGGGTGCGGATGAAGCAATCCTCGACCAGCGTATTCCCGAATGGATTGATCCCGTCGCCATTCGCCCGCCAGGTGAAGATTTTGGTCCAGTGTACCTCGTTGGGATGACCCGCTTTGTAGGGACTCACCAGCATAAGCGAGTGGAAAGCCGAGTCAGCGATGGTGATGCCTTCCACACGGGTGTCGGTGGTGCCGATCACCTCAATCGGGCGATAACGCGCGTATTCCTTTTCCGAAATTGCGGGTTCAACGTACTTCGGATGCTTCAGTCGAGATCCCGACAGAGTGCCAAGGCCAAAGATGCGAATGTGATGGCCTTCGCCCCATTTTCGATTGGAAAGTGTGCCGTAAACTATCGCGTCTCCAGGGATGTAATATTGGCGGTTCGCGCGAAGCGGAAAGGCCAGCCCAACATCGTGAACGCCTGGCAGAAAATAGAGCGTGGTCCAAGGCCCGTCGGATGGCGGAGTCTCACCGGGATTCACGGTCAACAGGCCGGGATCATGAGGCTTGGGTTTGTCGAGCAAAGGCGGGTTGGCAAAGAGAGAAATCGTGTGAATCGGCGGTCCTTTGTAGCCCTTGCCCGTATCTTGTGCATCCATCTGGCCATCAATATCAACGGCTACAAGACAGGGTTTGTCGAGTCGGACAAGAACCACGCCGCCCTCGACAGAGCAGGCGGACGCTTTGCGTTGCGGATGCACCGATGCAACACGAATCGGCAGGCTGTCGACGCGAGCTATTTCAATCTCAACCGCACCAGCGGTTTCAAAGTTCACGTAGGTGTGCGTCCAGCCCGCTAAATGCTCGAAGTAATTGTCCGTCTTCTTCTCGCTGGTCTTGCAGACGGTCTCGCATGCGAAAGCGTTCTTCCACTCGCTGCCAGCGATGGCAGAGCGCACCCGCACTTTGTAATGCTCCGAGGCTGCCAGCCCCGGCACTGGCGGATACACAACCAGCTCGTTCGCGGACAGTGCGACGGATTGCAAAGCCAATGGCAGGATAGTGAAAAGTGTGAGGATTGGTTTCATGGTGTTAAATGGTTTGTCGGTGTCGGTCGAGAGGGTGCCACTGCCCGACTGGGCTTACTTTTTGAATCCTGCCTCTGTGGTGGATCGCTTGATCTCGGTTTCTAGAATGGTGCCGGGCTTCCAATCACGAGCGATCTGAACGTCGGCAGCTACGTCTTTAGTTTGCTTTGGGATATCAACCACGCCAGCACGATTGTAGTGGGAAGTGGAATCCAACCAATCGACCAACAAGACCGGCACCGAGAACCGCTCCGAAAACGACAATCGCGCACAAGCCAACATACTGTGGCGTGAAGGACTGTGCGAGCTCTCCCAAGTCAGTGAATACGACCCCAATGGAGACCAGCACGACTCCCACAAATGCCTTCACCACAAACTTAAACCAAGAGTAACAGGCGCAGACGATATAAGATGGAGTCATCCCGGAAATGTTGCTGATCGCTACCGCTAAAACCATCCACGCAAGATTGTGCACCGAGGGAACAAAATAATTCATGATCTTTCCCACCGCGTAGAAGCCGCAAGCCACCGCTGCCCCAATTACTAGCGGGAGAAGCAGGCAGGCAGCTCCAACAATCCCGGTCGGCATTGCGTTGAGATACATCGCGAGAAGGCCCAACCCGAGAAGTATGAAAACCGGGCCCCGCAGGAACTGTTTCTCAGGAGATTGGTTTGCTGTCGGCTTCACTCTGATGTGCTTTGTTTGGTGATTGAAATGATTCGGAAGCCAAGCCTGCATCCGTGCTCGTTGATTCGAATGTGGCTGCGTCCGCTATCGAAACCATCAGGAAACCATTGACCAATCGTGGAATGTTAGCTAACATGTCACGAGGTTGCAATGGCTGCGATTTGTTTTTTCTGTTTGCTTTCGAGAAAACACCGCTTGCTTACCGCGATTACGATTGAAAAACCGCAATGACTGCCAAACCGACTGCTGCTTTACGAGACCGAAAGTTCCTTAAGGACCAGGCCTACGACCAGATTAAACGAAACATTCTCGCCGGGCGACTTACCAGCGGCATGCTTTTGTCCGAGCGATCAATTGCGGAACAGCTCCATATGGGCAAGGCTCCGGTCCGGGATGCCATCAACCGATTGAGGCAGGAAAGCTATCTTACTGTCGTCCCGCAGCAAGGAATCATGGTGAAGCAACTCACCGCTAACGACATTGCGGATACTTTGGAAGCTCGACTGATGATTGAGCCACAGGTTGCGGGGCGGCTGGCAGGGAATTTATCGAGCAGCCTTCGGAAGTCTTTGGAGGCAAACTTAGTGCGCCAGGAGAAATGCGTTGCCAATAGTGATTCCATGGAGTTCGTCAAATGGGATGTCGAGTTTCATCTGGGACTCGTGCGTGCTCATGGCAATTCAGATTTGGTAAGCATGATGGAGAGAAGTTGCGAACGGACATTTCAGGCAATTTATCGCGCATTCAATGGTATGGTCGGTCGACTGGATTCTGCTCACAAAGCGCACAAAGGTATCCTTACATCGATCGTACGCGGTGACGCCGAACTAGCTTCAAAGCGAATGATCAAGCATATCGAAGACACTCGCAGCCTAGCGACAGCCAGGTAGACATTCTGATCGAGCACTGTCCGCTGACATGAGGAAGCCTTCTTCCTCAATCGACGACGATGGGGCTCTTCCAGCTCTGGATTCCCGCGTCGGCGCTAGCTGTGAATATGCTCCGCTCGTCGTTGGACCACGTTGCTGAAGCATTCACGGTATCCGTTGGAAGCCCCTTGCCAATTGGGCGTCGCGTCACTGCGTCATAGAGGCGAACGGATCCTTCCGAATCCGCGACCAAAATGCAATTGGACCTAGACCATTGAATCCGCCCCACCGGTTTTTGACACGTTATGGCAGGTCCCTCTTTCGTACCGGTTGCGACGTTGCGGAAATGAATCGTTCGATCGAAAGCTCCTACCGCGACAGTCCTTCCGTCGGGTGAAAACGCCACGCAACTCAGTTCCGCGTCCAGTTGCGCCGACTGAGTTATTCGACCGTTGGCCCAATCGTAGATCTCAATGCTTCCACTATTTCGACTTATGGCCACAACATTGCCGGTTGGATGGTAGACAATACTCTTGGGCACTCCTTTGCGATGATGAACGCGCTGGTATGCACCGGTACTTGTGTCTGCGGCGTACAGGCCATTCGAGTAAAATAAGACCTGCTGCCCATTCGGGGAGACTGACAGAAGCCATATCCGATGGTCATGCTGGATTGGATAGCCAACTGGAGTTCCATCCGCATTCAATGAATCTCACTGACATCGGTCGACACCAATAGACATTTGCTTTTATCTGCAAACTGCAACCACTTTGTCGGTTTCGCCAGGGACAGAATCTCACGAGCCGATGTCCCTGGCAGAGAATCCCAAATCCATACTCCGCCAACATCTGTGGAGATTGCCAATGTGGATGTCTTGGCACAGAAGTCGGCAGAAGTAGTTTTAACCTTCGCCGAACCGGCCCGAAAATTTTGAACGACTTGGCGAATTCCGGTCCGGCCGCCGCTCCGCCCTGGTGGAAAGCGATCTAGTTGACGAGAACGCGATTAGGTTGATGTACGTTTCCGCTAGATCGCGAGACTCGCCGAACGAATTGTGCGGGAGATGTGGTGAAAAAGCCCTGATTCGTCGTGGACAACAAAATTTGTCAAGGCTAAGATTTTTTCATATTCGCGTTCGATTGCTGGCGTACGTAGGGCCCCTGCAAAAACCACCCCCAATCGTCGCAATGATGAACTACTTTCTCGAAGCCAAGCCATGAACGTAAAAGAACAAATCAAAAACTACATTGCTACCCAGCCAGAACCAAAACGCAGTGAAATGCAAGAACTGCACAAGGCAATTCTTAAGGCAATGCCGCGATGCAAACTATGGTTCCTGGATGGCAAAGATAGCGAAAACAAAACGATCGCTAACCCGAATATTGGCTACGGACTGCAAACAATAGAGTATGCGAACGGAACATCAAGAGAGTTCTACCAAATCGGCTTGAGTGCAAACAAAACCGGAATATCTGTTTACATCCTTGGCATCGAAGACAAGACCTACTTGGCTCGAACGTTTGGCAAAGAAATAGGCAAGGCGAGTGTGACGGGGTATTGCATCAAGTTTAAAACGATCAAAGACATTGACGTCAATGTGCTTGAAGCGGCAATTCGATATCGCGTTGAAACTTCCGATGAAAGAAGCTGACCTGATGAAATTACAGACGATCTTTTGGAGGCTTACTCTCACCATCGCGTTGCCTACCAGAATTACCCACGCGCAGTTCGAGGCGATCACGGCCTTGCTTCGGGTGCCACAATGGCCAAAAGGATCGTGGCTTCTTCTTTAGTACCTTCCGGGATTGATTCAAAGGCACGAACTCTTCATGCAAGACATTCAAGTTATTGATGACCCAGCGGCCGCGACAGTGGCTTTGGAACCTATTCGGAGCCGACTCCTCTCCTACATGGCTACGCCCGCTTCGGCGGCGACGTTGGCCATCCAGGTTGGCTTGGCTCGGCAGAAAGTTAACTACCATTTGAACGCCCTCGAGGCGCACGGGTTGGTGCGGCTCGCTCAAGAGCGCAAATGGGGCGGGCTAACGGAACGGCTGCTGGTGGCGACGGCTGCTTCCTACGTTATCTCGCCGAGTGCTTTGGGCCCCGTCGCTGTGGATCCAAATCGGGAAGTCGATCGCCTGTCCGCGAGCTACCTAATCGCCTTGGGCGCTCGGGTCGTGCGCGAGGTAGCGGACCTCGTTCGTCGCGCCAAAGAAACCGGCAAGCGCCTAGCAACTCTGTCGCTAGATACGGAAATATATTTTCGGACAGCGAAAGACCGGGCAGCTTTTACTAATGAACTCACCGAAGCCATCGCGAAACTCGTTTCGAAGTACCACGATGCATCCGCCCCTGAAGGCCGCGCGCATCGACTTGTAATCGTTGCCCATCCTCTACCCCTAAAGTCCAATCCCAAGGAACCATCATAAGTGTGAAGAAAGAACCGTCCGGACGTCGTTCCGTCCAAACGGAAATCGAGGGTTCAAGGCACGCCGGAAGAAGTTTGGCAGGCCATCGCCACTGGACCAGGAATGTTGCACGCGAGACACCGTCGGTTCCCATGGTAACAAGAACTACATTCATTCGTTCCAGCCAATTTATTAGGGTGATTCAATCACTTGCAGATTGTACTTTGGATAAAGTATTACAGATATATTTTCCAGTCACCGCTTGACGAGACTGTAGTTATTTCAAATGGAAACATTGGCCTTTATTGCTTTTGTTCGACTCGTTGTTGAAGGTGAGATGAATACAGTCTCGGATCAACTCCACAAGAATCCATTGTTTGCCAAGATGGCATCTCCCGTTGGTGCAACGCGAAAAGAGTCCAGTCCGTTTTTCATCGAGCCAATTTCACATTACCTGTATGCCGGTGATACGGCACTTCACCTGGCTGCTGCCGCATTTCGTAGGCCAATGGCTGAACTTCTAATTGCTCACGGAGCTGATTGTCTCTCGAAGAATCGCATGGGTGCGGAACCACTTCATTACGTTGCCGACACGAATCGGCCTCCAGCTCATGGATTCGAGAATTGCTAACGGAGGCGTGCCGAACAAACTCAATGGATTGAGATCGTCCCTTGGGTGGATTGAATACCGCTCGAGCCGAGCTCTACAAAGTGCTAAGCAAATTCCGGCACGATCGAAACGGTACGGTGGCGATTGAGCCAACGCCGGAGTGCTTCGAGTCGATCCAATAATGGAAACGCAGAACGATAGACCCCGGAAAGAGAGATGGTTACGACAAGGTGACGCTTGCGCGTGAACTGAAGGGGCAAAACCCAACCATCAGTCCCAAACATACCGTTCATCCAATTCGATTTTGCCGGAAGAGATCGGGTCGATATTGCATGCGGGCGGGAGGCCAACGCTCATCGGCGGAAAACTCCAACATCACGGCCCTGGCTTTTATCGTTTTCGATTCTTCCTTGGCTCTTTCTTGGTAGCGTTGTCCACCTTGGCATCCTTAACAGTCGGTTCGGCTTGTTGGGCGCTCCAAGCCTCATAGCGCTTTTGCAGTTCAGCAACGCGTTTGGGCTCGCCCGTTACCAAGTTTGTGGTTTCGCTCACGTCCTTCGCTAGGTTATACAGTTCTGGCTTTCCGCTACCTCCCTTGGAAACAACCAGCTTCCAGTCACCCTGCCGAATCGCCCACTGCTCGCCATAACGCCAGTACATGGTTTCGTGTGGTGAAGCAGGGTTCGTCCCTGTCAAATAGGGAACTAGATCCAAACCATCTAGTCCAGCAGAGGAATCGAGAGGTGAACCCGCCGCAGCCAAACAAGTTGGCATGACGTCCAAGTTCATGACCGGCATGCCATAGTCTTTCCCCGACGGAAGGGTTCCCTTCCATTGAACGAAAAAGGGGACGCGTGGCCCCCCTTCAAAGGTAGTCATCTTGTAGCCGCGGAGAGGACCGTTATTCGACGTTGTCGATTGGGTTGGACCACCGTTGTCACCGATAAAAAAGACTAATGTATTTTGTTCTTGACCTAGCTCCTTGATCTTTCCAAGGACAGTCCCGACGGCATCGTCCATCGCAGACATCATCGCGGCAAAAATCTTACGCTTTTCGTCCATAATCGATGGGAATCGATCTAGATACTTTTTGGGTGCTTGCAAGGGAGCGTGTTGAGCATTGAATGGCAAGTAGAGGAGCCAAGGCTTCTCCCGGTTGCGATTAAGCCAGTCTACAGATCGTTCGGCATACTTATCCGTCGTGTAAAAATCGTCGTCGTCGATTGCCGTAACATCGGGCGAAACCGTGGAGTCGATAAATTTGGTTGGGTGATAAAACGGAGTGTTGGCAAGCGTTCCGTAGAATTCGTCGAAACCACGCTTCGTTGGATGATACTCCTCCTTGTCACCAAGATGCCACTTGCCAATTGCTGCCGTCGCATAGCCCAGTTTCTTAAGTCTATCGGCGATCGTAATTTCTTGAAGCGACAATCCGTTTTGGCGAGTGATCGCATTGAACTCATGTCCAAACCGAGTCGGATACTTACCCGTCATTAGTCCCGCGCGTGAGGGACTGCAATAGGTCGCCGCGACATATCCTTGTGTACATCGCAATCCATTCTTGGCGATCGAATCGATATGGGGGGTCGGGATATCTTTGCAACCCTGAACACCGGTTTCGCCATAACCCAGATCGTCCGCATAGATAATCAAAAAGTTTGGGCGTTTCGGCTCGGTGGTTTGGCACCAGCCAGTTTGACAAAGCCAGCCGTTGAATGCGATTAAAAAAATCACACGTAAATAGACACTTCTCGGCGAACGCCACCACTAAATGGGCAAGATAGCAAATTGATCTAGACATGAAAGAGCCTGCGCCTTCCTAATTGGGTTTCTAACGACTCACTTGAAAGGACGCAGGCATG
>JANMLD010000112.1:0-30403 GCA_031372345.1 Pirellula sp. | reverse complement strand
ACGGATTTCGTGCTCAGCAGTTCGCGGCATTTCCCGGAATGGCTGGTGGCAACCGGCGGCAGCATCGCCTTCACGACCTATCAGGCGGGGTTCTCTCTTTTGTAGCAACTCGCATAAGTCGGCTAAGCTGACAAGTGTTTTCTCGATATCCTCGTCCAACAGATGATTTCCAAGCCGACTAACGGCAATCTCTCGCCATCGGAGAATCGATGGCAACTCGACCAGCCTTTGGTTCCGCGACTGCAACGCTTGTCGCAGTTGATCCTGTTTGACGGAGCTCGACGTAATGGCCTGCTCGGCTTGGTCTAACGCTTGCATGCATCGGTCCATCCAACGGGAGCCAATCTGGTCCATCGCGATTCGAGTCGCTTCAAGTAAGCGCTGTTGCGTCAACATCAGATCCTGTTGAACGCTCAGGTTCGAGTTGAAAGGGTCGTACGAAAGTTGCTCGAACTGCCTCCAAAGTCCCAGCAGGCGACGCGTGATGACCCAAGGGGACGATGGTCGGGATGCAAACTGTCGGGCCCAGAAGAATTCAACGTATTGATTGGACAATTCATCCGGGAGTTGTGCGAGCCATCGATCATGCAAGTCAGGAGCGTCCTTTTTGATCGCGGTGTCGAACTGCTTAATCTGAGCAGCGAGGGAGTTCGGGACGGTGGGTCCGCCAAAGTATGCCAAGCTCTCCACGAGTCCAACACTGGGAAGTGCCAACCGCGGTAACGCCAGCTTAGGCATCTGGGCTGCAACTCGCTTAATCATCGTGCCCACCCTGGCCTGATGCGTTGTAGTGAATTGAAGGCTACCCACTATTTCCGCGGTCAATTGCAGGCGAAGGTTCTTGGAATCTACGATAGCGTCGGTTCGCTGCCGCTGCTCAATCCCATGCAGGTAGGAAATGAACTCGCCCCACGCGTGAGGCGCAAGATCCATCGGTCGCATCTCGCTACCTTGCGTCTTTTCCAAGTTCTCACAAAGCTGCCAAGCGAGTTGCAAGAGTTGCTCGTTCGACTGGTTCGCGGCTCCGAATCGAGACAGGTCGGGCGTCGTTTGAACCAATAATTCGACTCCTTTTGAAGCGGAACGATCATCAGCTGGCTGCGACGTTTCACTGGCGTCGCTCTTGGTTTTGTCCGTTTCCATCTCGGCTGTCGAGGAATCTTGGGACGTGTCTGTTTTAGACTTCCCGCTTATCGGTTCCGGTGGGGCCTCTTCGCCGAGCCCGATCGATTGTTTGACACGGTTCCCTAAGAAGGTTGGAAGGAAATTGATGTTGTCTTCTAGCTCTTCTAGCGCTCGCTCTTTGACTCGCTCCGACTTCTTGACGACCAATGAGCTTAACCAGTTTTTTTCAGTCTTTGCCTTTTCGTCCTTTTCATCTGCTGATGCAACATTCGGCTTGTCTTTGTTCGCCCCACCCCAAAGTCGCGGAACATAAGACAGCAAAGTGGAATGCACCGCCTGACGCGGTGCACTTGCGATCGTCCGAGAATTGAGAGGGATTTCCATGTTGGCACCGGTCGCAAACAGAACGGGGGTCTGTCGGGTGTTTCCACCTGATTCACGTTCCACGTGCGATTGTGTGAAGCTAACTACTTGACGATAAAACTCATCCAAATCGATGGTTGAGTCGTGATTGAGATCCGCTGCTCCCTGCAAGCTATGGGTGACTGCGAATGAGAAGACCGAGGCATGCAATTCGATGGATGCGTAGGACCCTTCCGAGGAAGAGTTGGAGACAATCATCCAAAGGTTTGGATTGACTCGCTTTCTCAGCAAGTCGCGAACGGAGTATAAAAAGTTGTCGCGATCGACATTGCTAAAATCTTGAAGGCTCGAGTGACCAATATCTAGACAAACGACGATGGTGCCGGCTGAGATACGGTCAAGTCGATCCAGCAATTCTTCCATCGAGAAAGAGCCTCGCTCGGGGCCCGTTCGGCTGAAGTTGGTGCATTGCAAGAAGGGGCGCTGACCAACCAGCATGGGATGTGCACTCATACTGATTAAGGCAACATCGGATTTCTCAGTTACGGCATCCGCTATTCGACCTAATGACGTCCGTACGACGTCTGGAGACTCCATCAGAAAGAATTCATCGGAAGCATCTTGCTGCTGAAAGGCGCCATCGATGGATAGAAAGCGAACTGCGTCTTCTTGAAAGTACGGAATGGCATCGACATCCAACATGTCATACGATCCAGCCGTCAAGAAAAACAATCGGGTCCTTGGGTGAAAGAATGGGCCGAACAGAAGATAGCCAAACACGCTCGCTAAAATTCCGAGCCAAACGGTAATTAAAAGCTGCTTCAGGATCCGTCGCCGATTGGCGATCTTTTCTGCGCTTGCGGAATCTGGGCGCCAGGATTCTCGCAACGCCGCTGGTTTCATTGCTCTATTGGGCATCTCGAGGGAACTGTCTAGGCTGGAGGGGGAAGAGTGCTGGCGTTGCGAATACGTTCGATGAACCCAAGGAGTCGCTTGGGTGAGTCGATCGGATTTTCGAGACTGTCGGCAACGATTAGCGTGGAGCAGACACTTCGACCGGTCAAGCGATCATCCGGTGGGATGTCCGGCTGATTGCTTGGACCAAGGCTTCCGCCGCTCCATCCAACCGCTGCCGCCAACATCCCGCCGACTCCCTCATACCGAGACGCTTCGGCGAGCAGAGCAGCGTTGGAGCGATTCGTTTCATTGGGATCGTTAGCCCATTGCAAAGCCGCTCGATAGGCGGCTCGTTGCACCGGATCGACGGCCGACTGCATGTTCGCTTCCACGCAACGACAAGCCCACAAGACAGCCTTGGGCTTTGGCATCGTATGGGCATACCAACGCAAAGCGTCCTGCAGCATTGACGATTGCACCAACACATCTCCAAATCGAGTCGGATCCAAAGACGTCCTTGCCAGCTCAATTGCGGCCTCTGACAAACCGATGTACTCGGCAATTTCTCGCGTTTCATGTTTGTTCGACGTCTCGGATACCGCTGCGCTTGAGGAAACTTCCTGTGGACTTGCGTCTGCAGTGATCGCGGCGTCTTCTACGAGGATAATGAACTGACTTGATCCCGCATCGACCAAGTCGCCCTGGTGAAGTATCCCCTTTTCCATGGCACTGCCGTTAACACGTGTCTCGCGGTCGACAGCCAACGCCTGAATCATGGCGCTATGGACACCGCAATGAACTGCAAAGTGTATTTCCGCCATTGCTGAATCTTCTGGAAATGCGAAATCGGCCCATTCCGTTCTTCCGATTCGGGCCACTTGGCCACCTCGAAGAACAATGCGTCGGCCAGCGGCTGGCCCTGTTTTGGCGATGATTGCGATTCGCATAAATGATCTTCCTTGAAAAGTTTGCTGTGGAAAGGAATCAGTTTATCTTGACGATTCCACCTTCCAACTTGAGCACCGCACTGCCGATGACGTCGGTCATCGTCCCTTTGACTTCTGCTTTCATGTCTGCTTGAACGGATATTTGCGGTGACTTGATCACAATCTTGGAGGGACTGATTTCGATACTGCTCGCCCCGACGGTAAGCACAATCTTTTTGCCAGCTGTTATCTCGCATTGCCCTGCAGGGATATCAATCTTTTGGTTTCCTACCGTAATCGTCAGCGTATCGGAGCCTTGCTTGATATCGGTTTTGCGATTGCCTGTTTGGATGGTTTCTGTTTGATCCTTCCAGATATCTACGGTTTGGGAACCGTCGCTTTCGCTGGTGCCTACTTTAAGGTCCTGATTCCCAAAAACTTCAATGGACTGGTTTCCCTTATCTTTCTTTTCAAAACCAACTTTCAAAGTGTCGTTGTTTTCAACGATGCGATCAAAGTTCTTTTCCGCATGGAAGTAAATAGCTTCCTCGCCTTTTTTGTCTTCAAATCGAAGTTCGTTGAATGTACTCTGATCGCCTTTTGGAGTGCTTCGCGATTTGATTCCGCTTTGCGTTGCCGATTCAGGTAGTTTGTAGGGTACGGTTTGCTCCGCGTTATAAACCCTGCCGGTTACCAACGGGCGATTCGGGTCCCCTTCCAAAAACTCAACGATAACCTCTTGTCCGATGCGAGGGATGTGCATTGCACCCCAACCTTTGCCGGACCAGCTTTGAGACACACGAATCCAACAAGAACTGCTTTCGTCGTTTTCCCCCTCTCGGTCCCAAGGGAACTGAACCTTGATCCGCCCCAAGGTGTCAGTCCAGATTTCTTCACCGCTTTTGCCGACCACGATAGCGGTTTGAGGACCAGCGATCACAGGGCAAGCGGTCTCTCGGGGAGGTCGATAGGTATGCTCCTTTGGGATCGCGACGAAACGCAACTCGGATCGGTTCTCCGACTTCGATGTGAATCGCTCGACCTCACCGGATGTAACCTCGATGGTCGCTGAGACTACGGTGTAGCTTGCATTTTCTATTTCTCGCGGATGTTCCGCCAACTTGAATTGCAGTCCAGTACCCAAAAGGTTGCTTCGCGCATGCCCTTCGACTTGAGAGTACTTTGCGTCAAACTCCTCTTTGCGAATTTTAAGGTACCGATCACCGTCCGAGGTGACGGAGTAGTCACCTGGATAGTCATAACGTTCTAGCCCCGAATGGGGATGACGCCGATCCGCGTTCAAACGGACTTCAAGATTGGCGCTCGGCTTGTTGTAGTCATAATCCCTAAGCACAAGTTTTCCTGGCTGAACAGCAACATGATGTTGCCACTTGGTGATTTGCTCATCGCCTGACGCGACATCGGGGGGACGAAATAACATGGTTCCGTCTCCCTCGATACTCTTGTGCGAGGAGGGCGAGTCCGCCAAGACCAAAGTATGCTTGCTCTCTTCATGTTCAAAAAAGTAGTAGATCCCTTCCTGCTCGAGCAATCGACTTACAAAGTCAAAGTCCGACTCGCGGTACTGAACGCAGTAGGTTTGCTTGGCGTAGGTCCCGTTCAGCTTTAACCGATAATCTGAAAATCCGTTCTTGTTCTTGAAGACTTTTTCTATAATTTCTGGAATCGTGAGTTCCTGAAAGATTCGCGAGTCAAGCGAATGGGACATCAGCCAAATCCATGGCCGCAGTTGCACCTCGTACAGTTGATAGCCACCCGACTTTCCCACATTCAGGAATTTGCCGATAATGCCGTGATAGAAACGTTGGCCGCCCTCCTTGGTTTTCACTTCGACCGACATTGGCTTTCCAACAATGTCGTATGGCGATAGGTCATCGTTTGGGCTAAGCACCTCGAGATCGTAAACAAACGGGCGCCCCAGTTGGTCAGCCCCCTTGAGACGCCGAAAAATCGCGTCAGCGCCTAAAGGTCCATGCAATTCGTGCAAACTTGCGCCAGCCATTTATTTTCCCTAATGAGAATACGCTAACCTGGAATCAATCGACTAGTCGTTTCGGCGTTTTGACCCTTTGCCCGACTGGCCCATGTTGCCGACACGTTTGGATATCTTAGAGAAATCATTCTTCTTGTTGCGAATGGCTTGTAGTTTACTGCGAGCTCGCGAGCTCTTGACGGCCAGAGCAGCATGAATGTTCTTTAAAAACGAAAGACCTGGGATATTTTTTAGCTCGAAAAGGATGCTCTCAAGGAATTCAAACATGGTTGTCCCTTTGGACAAAAATGAAACTGAGAAGAATTGTGTTTTTGGTTCAAATTCGGATTGGGTTGCGATCGAAAACGGAGGTTCAAAATCTTCCCGAAATCAGCCCCGGTTTTAGGATCGACAATCCGAGGAACCAGGGCCCTAAGCATTTGAAAAATAATGATTAGAGTATACTTTCCAGGGGGGAACCAGGAAAGATCAATGCCGCACTACCAAGTATATCGAAATTCGCATGGAATTGCTTCAGAGCTGGGACCATTGTTCCATCGAGTGGATCAATCCCCTGGAAATCCTCGGTCTCATTTCGAACTCGGGGTGGCGGCGCAACAAACCGGTCTTATGCAATTGGCCATGGAGTGCTTCGCACAGGTCACCCAACTTGCTCCGGACGTTGAAGCAGGTTTTTTCAATCTGGGCAATGTGCTCTTCGAGATGAGGCGGTTCGACGAAGCGAGAAGCGCCTATGAGCATTGTCTAAAAATAAAACTGGATAGCGGCACTCTGAACAATTTGGGGAACTGCTTCGCTGCCATGAGAGATTGGGAGCAATCCATTCGAGCTTTCGACCAAGCTCTGAAGGTGCCGGGCTGCCCACTGGAAGATGCTTATTTGGCCTTTCGCAACAAAGGAAAGGCATTGGCAGCATCGGGCGATTGGGAAGCCACTTGCGAGAACTACCAAGCTGCTTGTGGTGTGTTTCCAAACGACCTCGATTTCCTTTGTGGAAAAGCCAAAGGCCACCAGTTGCGATATGAGTTTGGTCAAGCCATGGAGTGCTTAATGCAAGCCATTGCCGTTTCGCCAAACAACCCTGCTTTGCTTTGTCAAATTGCCGATCTCAATTTTGCCAGAGGTCGAATCACGGAGTCCATGCTGTGTCTAGACCACGCATTCTCCAGTCAACCACCGACATGCGCATGGCACAGCCAATGGCTTCGCATGTTGACCCACTACGAGCATGCTTCACCCGAAAGACTACTCGACGAAACCAAGCGATGGGCTCTCTCCCTTTCCAAGCTCAGTGCCAAGCCTATGGCAATACCCCAAGCCCAGAATGGGAATCGTCCGCTTCGAATTGGAATCGTTTGTGGATCGCTTCAGCCGCGTGGACTTTTCGACTGGCTCCCATCCGCTTTATCTCAAGAAGATTCTTTGCGATTCAAATGGACCTTTTATTGCGAGGAAACGAAAGCCGGAGCGATCTCAGAGGCGCTCTCCACGATGGCCCACCAAGTAGTGCAAACGGCTCAATTATCAGACGAGGATTTGGCCGCATTGATAGAGTCGAGCCAGCTCGATGTTTTAATCGATACGATTGGACATGGCCACCAAACGCGATTAAGAGTGTTCGCCATGAAGCCTGCACCCATTCAAGCGTCGTGGTGCGCCTTTCCGTTGACATCCGGCTTAAAGGAGATGGACTACATTTGGGCAGACGTAATTACTATTCCTCCAGCGTCGGAGGATTCGTTCACGGAGCAAGTGATCCGATTTCCCTCTCTCTTTTGCTTCGTTCCCCCCAGCTTGCTGGACTTGGAATTCGCCCAGCCGGAAGCGGATTCCCGTTTTTCTTGTGGCTTTCTTGGCTTGCCAGAGACTCTGACCGAAGCATTTATGGAGTGGTTGGCAACGGTTTTGTCCAATATCGCCGATGCGGAACTTGCATTCATCGGACCAGCTTATCGCGACGCTGCCTTCCAAGAGGAAATTCGGACGAGGATTGCGAATCAGTCCATTGAACCAAGTCGAATTCGATTTCCCTTTGTCAAGACTGCAGAGGATGAGTTCCATGCCTATCAAAAACTCGATGTTGCACTCAACGCTTTCCCAGTGGGCTCCACTCAACGCGCCTTCGAATCGCTGTGGATGGGGGTTCCCGTGTTGACCTTATTGGACGAGCGGTTTTCAGGGAGGGGTGTAGCAAGTATCCTGGATTCTCTCGAAAAGAAAGAATGGATTGCCCATTCACCAAACGAGTACTTCGAGGCGGTAAAACAAATTGCGGACAATCGAAGCGTCCACCGATCGCAGCGCCAGCAACTTCGTTCGGAGTTGCTGGCAAGTCCTTTATGCGATATCGCACGGATGAACCAAAACATCGAGGGTGCAGTGACCGAAATGGTCCTAAGATCCAGATTCGTGAAGGTAGCAACAACAGCATGAACACAAGAAGCATTTTCGCCTTGTTGGCAGCGATTCGAATCGAGCAATTGCAATCGTATTTGGCTAATCGCGGATGGCTGGAGCAAACCGCTAGCGGAAGACTGACCTTTGAAAGGCAGGCCGAACAAAGTGGGGAATTGCATGTCATCTTTTTACCGGCAAATCAGGCACATCCCAAATACCGCAGTTTTCTACAAAACCTAATGTTTTCGCTGGCAGTCATCGAACAACGCGAACCTTGCGACATCGCCAGTGACATCATCGACATCCATATCCCCGCCCCAACTCTGCACGTCCCGTGTGACACATCGATGCTTGAAATCGCGTCGTTGATACTCGGATTGGCGCAACAAAGTCAAGAATCGGAGCAAGCCAAAGGAAGGATCTTTACTTTAGCCAAAATGCTGTTGGCCCCAATGGCGTTGACACTCGCGGACGGTTCATCGATCGCGGAGGATCTTTGGATCATGACGCGTTCCGACCATGCTGACCTACCAGAAAGAGTGTTAGAATGGTTGCATGCCAATACGCAAAAGTCTATTCAGCCGCCCGCCTAAGCGTCCTTACAAATCCGAGATTTTGCTAATCCGTTTCAATCGCAAGTTGTTAAGTTGGTGGCGTTGACTACAATCCGGTCGGGAACCAGTTTTGGATTCGATTTCGTCTGAATCCATCGGTGCCAATGGTAATTGTGCTAATCCAGGGAGACACTGCAGTGGTCCAATTTTGTCGTCGACTGACTACTTCGACTGGCTTCGGTCGATTCATTATTTCGCTGATCGTGCTCTCGGGTATTTTTGCGGGTGCAGAAACCTATCCAGAATGTAGCGATGGGACCTTTTGGGGCGACATACTTCAAGTCGCCCAGAATCTCATTCTGTTTGTATTCTTTGTTGAAATCGTAATGAAGATTATCGCATGCGGGAATAAACCGTGGACCTTTTTTCTCGAACCGTGGAACGTTTTTGACTGCGTTATACTTTCAGTGTGTCTGTTGCCGTTGAACATGCACTCGGCCGCCGTGATTCGAATGGCTCGTATTCTTCGTGCGCTTCGCATGATTACCGTTCTTCCGAGGCTTCGTCTTTTGGTAAGCGCGTTGCTCAAGTCGATACCTTCCCTTGGATACATCGGAATTCTTTTAGGTTTGCACTTCTACATCTATTCCGTTATCGGAACGGTGATGTTTAGCGAAAACGACCCTATCCGATTTGGAAATTTGCATACAACGGCATCGACCTTGTTTCAGGTGCTTACACTGGAAGGCTGGAACGACGTCCGCGATACGCAAGTGCTCGGATCCGACGTAGCCTACGATGACGCTTGGAAGGTGCTAGCTGAGGGACGACGCGTTTCTCATGCACGTCCGCTTGTTTCAACGGTCTACTTCATCACGTTTATTCTCCTTGGGACGATGATCATGTTGAATCTATTCACTGGGGTGATTATCACGAGCATGGAAGAAGCGCAGATGGAAGCCAAATCCGGGGGGCAGCGCGAACAAATAAAGGAACGTGGTTTCACGACGTTGCACGATGAACTGATGCTCGTAAGCTCTCGATTGCAAGAAATCACGAACCAAATGAGCACACTCCAAGAAGGCGCAGCCAATCTAGCAGTCAAGAATCTTCCCAATAAAGACGATTCCTCGCCCACGGCATCCTATTAAGTTGGGCTCATCGAATCCTGCTAGAGTCATTTCTTTTTTGCAGGAGCCTTTTGGGTGGTAGTTTCCTCGTTCTCCTTGTTTTCCTTGCCCTTTTCCTTTTCCGGTTTCTTCTCCTTGCTTTCGACTTCCTTTTCCATCGTACCTACCTTGGTATTTACCGCCTTGCCAACTTGCTTTTTGAAGGCTTTGCGCAGCAGGATTTCGTGGGGGATAGTGGCGTTTTCTGGGAAATTCAATTCCACATTCCCTTTGGCCAACGCAAAAAACTGCCCAGCGGACATATGAGCCCCACGGGACGATCCTTCCGGCAGCAATTCACGAAGTTCTTTCAGTTCCGCCTGCTTAAACACCTTGCGGAATCGGACAGAAACTACGATTTTGTTCGCCTTCCACGCAACCCCCAACTGCTGAACCTTTTTCAAACGCTTGAACGCCTTGGTCAAATCAAGCAAAGCAAATTTCTCTTCGCCTGAGTCGCCGACTCCAAATTGGAACTCGAACTTTTGAAAGCTAATAGACCCAGCGGTCATGAGGTCATCGGGTTTGCATGTGCCCCCGATCTCACTTGCGATGACTTTTCGCAGCAGAACGCGGAATGCAGGGCCAGCTTTTTCTAAATAGGAATTGATTCGATCCAGTGCCTTCTTGCCCTCTGCCGGCTGATCTTCTTCCGCTATTTCGCCTAACGCTTCCGCAGCCTTGGCTTCAAGGGTCGCACGAAACTTTTTGAGTTCAAGGTTCTTTTTGTAATTAAAGTCAGGAGCTTCCGAACCCTTTGGCAAGATCACCTCCAACCGAACGCGTATCGGTTTGACAACCAATATCTTCTCGATTTCTGCAACGGTCGTTCCAGCTGGTAGCGCAAGCTCGCTCAGATTGACCCATTCGTCGTCGATGGAAATGGACTCGTTTTTAGCCATGATTGATTACCTTTTTCAATCGAATTGATACGAAAACTCACCATTTTCAACACCCACACGTACTTGCGCAATCTTGCTTCCTGCCATTAGGCGCGTCAGCATCTCACGACTGATCGAGGGCAACAACGTATTTGTCAAAATGGCGTCAATCATACGACCACCGCTTTCTAGTTCGGTGCACCGATTGACTATCAATTGGACCACTGAGTCATCGAACACAAAAGGGAGCTTATGGTTGGCTGCAATCCGCTTCTCGATTCTTCCCAATTGGAGCCGACAGATATTGGCTACCATTTCATCGCTGAGCGGATAGTAGGGGATGGTGACGATTCGGCCAAGCAAGGCAGCCGGGAACACCTTTAGCAATGGCTCTCGCAACGATTTGGCGATCCCCTCTGGACTGGGCATGAGTTCAGGATCTTTGCATAAATTCATGATCAATTCACTGCCGACATTGGTGGTCAACAGGATGAGCGTATTCTTGAAATCGATCAATCGGCCTTCGCCGTCTTCCATAATGCCTTTGTCGAACACTTGGAAGAAAATCTCGTGAACATCGCTATGTGCCTTTTCGACTTCATCCAATAGAACCACGCTGTAGGGTTTGCGACGAACGGCTTCGGTCAAAATACCACCTTCTCCATAGCCAACGTAGCCTGGAGGAGCACCTTTCAAAGTCGAAACCGTATGAGCCTCTTGGAACTCGCTCATGTTGATAGTCACAATGTTTTGTTCGCCGCCGTAAAGCGATTCCGCCAGCGCCATGGCGGTTTCCGTTTTCCCGACACCCGACGGGCCGGCCAACATGAAGACGCCAATGGGTTTGTTGGGATTGTCGAGTTTCGCTCGCGAGGTTTCAATCCGCTTAGCGATCATGTCCAATGCATGGCGTTGGCCGATGACACGTCGATTGAGCGTGTCACCAAGCGTAAGCACCGCTTCGATTTCGTTCTTAACCATTCGTCCGACGGGGATCCCCGTCCAATCGGCTACCACCGAAGCAACCGCTTGCGCATCCACCGTGGGAAGAATCAACGGATTGTCCCCCTGGAGATCATCAAGCTTACCTTGGTGTTCTCTAAGCAACGCGAGCAACTTTTCACGTTGTTCTTCGGTTAGTTTCAAGGCTGGTTCGGGAATCTGGGCCTGCGTATCGGCTTGTTGTTCCAGTTTACTATGAGTTCCCTCCACCTTGCCACTGCGCTCTCGAAGCTTGGCGCGAATCTTCAGAATGTCATCGACCAGCTTCTTTTCGGACTTCCATCGTTCCTCGAGCCCTTCAAGACGGACTTGCTCCTGAAGCATTTTCTCGCGTGCCATTTTTTCTCGTTCGAAGGTTTCTACACCGACGACTTTTTCGCGATCGATAATTTCGAGTTCTGTTTTTAAGGCTTCGATACGGCGTCGACAATCGTCCACTTCAGCCGGAACGGCATGTTGGCTGATCGCCACCCTGGCTGCGGACGTGTCGAGGAGGCTAACGGATTTGTCTGGCAGTTGCCGGGCTGGAATATAACGATGCGATAACTTCACCGCTGCTTCGATGGCTTCGTCTAGAATTTGTACACGATGATGTTTTTCGAGGGTTGTGGCCAAGCCTCGCATCATCAAGATAGCTTTCTCCTCTGACGGCTCTTCGACTTGCACCACTTGAAATCGGCAGGTTAACGCTGGGTCTTTTTCTATATGCTTCTTGTATTCGGCCCATGTTGTGGCGGCAACGGTGCGCAAGGTGCCACGAGCAAGTGCAGGTTTCAACAAATTCGCGGCATCCCCGGTGCCAGCAGCTCCGCCCGCTCCGACCAACGTATGCGCTTCGTCGATGAAAAGGATGATGGGTTTCTGCGATGACTGGACTGCTTCAATGACTTGTTTAAGTCGTTCCTCGAACTCCCCTTTCATGCTAGCGCCAGCTTGCAGGAGTCCGACATCGAGCGCTCGCAACGAAACATCCCTCAACGACGGAGGCACATCGCCGGACGCGATTCGAAGCGCAAATCCTTCTACCACGGCCGTTTTCCCAACGCCAGCTTCGCCGGTTAAAATGGGATTGTTCTGACGTCGTCGCATGAGAATATCGACGACCTGCCGAATCTCTTCGTCGCGACCTACAATCGGATCGATCTTTCCGGCTCTAGCCTGTTCGGTCAAATCCACCGTGAAACGATTCAGTGCGTCTTGGCCACTCGATTGGCCCGGCATAGCTCCACTGGCTTCGCCCGGAACCGCGCCACCGCCTACGGAACTACCGTCTTTGCTGAGCATCGATTCCTCAGGGGACGCCGCAACAATGTTTGCAAAATTCTCGGACAGTTGATCCAATTTGATTTTTTCAAACTCGCGAGAAATGCCCATCAAGGTATTTCGCAAGGTTGGCGTCTTCAGGCACCCGACGATGAGATGGCCTGTTCGCACTTGGCTTTCCCCGAACATCAGCGTCGCAAAGAGCCAGCCTCGTTCCACCGCTTCGTCCACATGGGCAGATAGGTCCGAAATGCTCGTTGCACCGCGCGGCAGTCGATCCAGCGCATCGGTAAAATCTTTGGCTAGCCTGGCAGGCTGCAAGTCAAATTTTTTAATAATTTGATGGAGGTCAGAATCTTGGAGTTGCAAAATTTGGTGGAACCAATGAACGATTTCCACATAAGGATTGCCACGCAGTTTGCAGAAAGTCGTTGCGCTTTCGATGGCTTTGAATCCAATAGCATTGAGCTTTCCAAACAGCTTCGAACGGCTAATCTCTGACACAGCTAAACTCCGGTGGTTAAAGGTTCGCGTTCCCTAAGGCTAGGTTTCATACGCGAGGGTTTATAGTGACTCTCCGATCGAACCGTCGGATTAACAATCAACTGGTCGGCGTCGCGCATCGGTTGTCGACTGGCGAGCCATGTCGTCCATCCGAGTTGCCCCTGCCGCCCCAATCGCATCTGAGGTACTTCGGTTTTTTTCAAAACGAGTTGAACATCCCAAGACAATTCTAGTCCAATGTATTGATCTACAATCGAACGCAGTCGCTTCATACTCGTTCCATTGGGCAAGAGTTGCCGAAACGGTGTGAAGTCGAGTGGCCCCAAGACAATGCGAAAGCGTTGCTGGCAATCCCGAACCCGAGAGCCCAGTGTGATGCTCTGTCCCAGTTCGCCCGCTTGTGTCGCTCTCCCTAACTTCCAATGGCAGTCTTCGGGCAACTGTATCCAATGGCTAACAAATGGAATGACCTCGGCCTGGGCGTTGTAGAACGCTCCAAGGATCGATTTTAAACCCGAACTATGTCGTGTCTGGGAAGCCAGATGGGCCGCAAAAAAAAACTTGGCATGGTCCGGCATCTTGTCGCGATTTCGCAACGATTTCATGCCTAGCCCACACAATGAGGCCACATATTCGGTGAATCGATCCGTTTCCGGACGATCGAGGTGCACTGTCGGTTGACTCGAGGACCATGCGCGATAAAAAAAACTAGCCATCCGATGATGGAACAAGTCAACAAAAGCAGCGAACGTCGGATCGCGATGGTGTTTCAGCCGTTGGTCTGCAAAATCGGTAATGTGGGTTGGCATCGGTCCATTTGGCCCAAACACTCCGAGAAAGCTGGTCTGCAGTTGCCATTTTCCATCCGAATTGCGACGCTGAAAACTGGCCAGCGAACTCGGAGCAAAATTCAACGAAGGCCGTTGGCCTAAGCGCAAGGATTCATTGATCGGGCGATTGGATTTTCCGGTCGGGGCTGGATCGCGGAAAACGCAATCAAGCATTCGGATCGCAGACAACAACGTATATCGATAGGGTTCGTTTTGGAGAGTCGCTAATCTTGCTAGAGATTCTGGCGACGTCCGATGTTGATCGGCCATTTCATTACCTCTCCTCTCTCCAAAGTACGCAGCACGGTTTGTGTAAAGGAATTGATCGAAACGTATTTGCTGAAAAAGTCCGACAGGACGGCACCGAGCAAAAATACGCCGGAACCTTCGAAACGGGACTCGTCGCAAGTCACCGTGACCTCAAGTCCTCGCCCAAAGGTCAATGGACCGCGCTGCGACAATCGCTGAACAATGGGTTTGGCATTGACCGACACCAGACCCTCCGACTGTCGAACGGCATCGGTCGCGTAGGCCTCCTGATAGAGCGACAGCATCTCACGAAGTGCGGCCGCGCCCTTTCCGTCCCCATCGACCAGCGACAAATAATTGAGCGAGAGATGGCTAATCAATCGCCAACTTCGCTCCCCGGTGGTTTCAGAAAAGGAGGGTTTCGGCTCAGTTGGCCCGGCGAGGCATCGAATCGATCGGACCGGTGCACCCGATTCGAGCGTAAAATCGGTGGACGACTTACCGACGGGCATCGATATGGGAAGATCTCGGTTGGTGCACATCACGCGCAAATCCAACTGCGACAAATTTGACGAATAGGGAGCTTGATCGGCGTCGACGATCGAAAGATAAACCTCGCTTCCGACGTAGCTCGTTCTCGGGCCTTTCCTCTTTTGTTTGCTTGAAAGCTGCCGCTGGGTGCGTCGAAGGGCATAGTACTTGTGGGATGGGTTTTGCTCTTCCACGTCATGGTCGTTAATCTCATAGAACGCACGAAATCGCTCCATCGCATCGGATTCCTTGTCGTACCCGGCAACGCCTAAAACCGAGTGGATTTCGAAGTCCATGGGACGCGTTCGATCCGGAACTACATGGTATTCCACCTCTGCATCGTTCACATGAATGCGATCTGCCCGATGCGGAAACAAGTTGATTGCAGGTGCGCAAAACAAACCGAAATTGGTAGCATCCACCACGTTTTCTAATCGAGGCTGAAGCCTGCGTAGCGGGATAATGATATCGACTTGATTCGACTTGCATCGTCGAAGCAGACGGTTGAGATCGGTGAGTTCAAAAAAGAGAAAACGTTGCTGAAACGCAAAGTACTCGCTGAGCATGCGATAGCCTTGAAAAGACCGACTGACGACTGGCAGCAACGCCTGCGCATCGTCAAAACCCATTGGCAAAATCGGCTGCTTCAATTCAACCGTTTCTTCGCTTGCTCCATTTGCCCAGGAAAGCACCACGCCTTGAGCATCCGCAAATATCTGCTCGTAAAGCAACATCGTTCGCGTGTCGCGACCACGTATGTAGATCGGTAGTCGATCGATCGCCATTTCGCTGAACGGAACCCCGGAGGTTGATTTCAATCGAATCCGCAAGACGGACTTGATGTCGCGGAGACTGCCTGGCAACCGCGTGGCGACGACATCGCGACTGGTGTACGCGGCTTCGGAAATGGCAAAGGGCCAAAGGGTGACCGGCTGCGAGGTTCGGTATTCGCAGGTGGTCTGTTCCCCAGCCCCCATCAAGCTTCGGAGTGACGTTCCACGTTCGAGCGTAAAGCCATCTTCCAACTTCCCTTGCGCAGGATCGGCTTCAAACTGAACGACCGCCATTGAGGGTGTTGGGCAGAGGTAATGGGGATATACCATCTCCAACAAGTGGTCGGTAAATTTGGGAAACTCATCGTCCAATTTTAAATGGACACGTGCCGCCAAAAACGCGAAGCCCTCAAGCAAACGCTCCACATACGGATCCGCACACTCAAATCCATCCAATCCAAGCCGCCCGGCAATCTTGGGGAAATCACGCGAAAACTCACCCCCCATTTCCCGAATGTAGAGTAGCTCGCGATTGTAAAATTCCAGAAGTCTAGGATCCATAGTCAAGATAGTACACGTGTGGGTTGCATAAACGATACCCCAATGGCATTCAATTCAATGGTTGGATTCAGCAATCGAGACCTTGCCCGTTTCTAAGTCAAGCTCCGTTCGCAAGAACATTCGAAGAGGGATGGGTTGAGCCCACAATTCACCGTCGATTTCAAACACCAAGGTTTTGCGACTCATCATTTCATGCGAGAACAATGCCTTGACCTCAAGTTTGTTCTTCAGAAGACGAGGCTCGAAGGCGATGATGGCGTTGCGAACTTGACGCTCAAGTTTGGAGAGTTCGAGCCCCGAAGCAATGACGCCTGCGATCGCAGGGATTCCAAAATTGACCACGGAACTCTTTATTTCTGGGGTCGCGTCCAAGCTGACCACGGCTTCCAGACACTCGGTGTTTAGCAACCAAGTCAAGTCTCGGAGCACACATTCTCGAAGCCGCTGCAAACTCAAGACTCGGGCATCCCGAGACTCGTTGCGCTCGCTTGGAGCATCATCCGTGAGCCGATCGAGAAGCGATGGCTGCAGTCGTTCCTTTTGCGTCAGTTCAGCCATGCATTTCACTCATGTTGAACTCGATCTTATGTATTTTGGTTAACGCGTACTCGTCCGTATCCGTTGCCAGAATCCGTTGCCCGAGACCGACGAACGTCCCCTCGCCCACTTGATTCCAAAGAGTCTTCCAACCCAAGCGAACATGGTCATCGGATTGCGTTTGGCTGTCAACATAGCGTGTTGGGATAAAACCTACCGTCTCACCTCCGTTGGCCCATTCAAAATGAGCAGGCAACCAGACTAGATCTCGAAGGTCCGACACCTTCTCCATCACCATCGAACGAATACGATGAAATGGAATCCAGAAGTACTTGCCATTGATGATGGTTTCCAGGAACGGGCCGATTCGAGAGTCGGCATCCGCCATCCATTCGAAGGGAAACGTTTCCACAGGTGAGGCTTCGTCCGTAGACTTTTTCTCAGGAAAAAAGGACACCGTTCCGGAAGCGGTGGGTGCATCCTGCAATGCACTGTCGCGCATCGTCGCAGCTTCAGACTCTTTGCCTTGTCCAAACAATTTGAGCGACTCTAACATCAAGGCCATCCATGATTCCGGTTCACCGAAAAGCAATGGCGAGCGTTTTCCAGCGAAGACATCGGCTCGCAGCGCTTCGCAGTTCAAAGTCTCCTGATACGTTTGCACCAAAGAGAGGGATTCTGCATTCAGATCGCGGAGTACATTGAGTTGTCCGAGCGCGCGATCCCACTGACCAAGAATGCAAAGTAACTGAAAAAGAAAAATCCGATGCTTGGGCTCGGACGGATTGTCTCGCACCTCGCATTGCAAGCTCTTTAAGGTGGATGCGAGGTCGGCGTTCCGAAGGGATAACAAGGAAGACATTCTTGACTCATTCCGTTGGTTGAATTCAATCGTCGCTTTTCACAAGATCGTCTGGCTTCCAGTCCTTGTTTGCTTGCTCATCCCAACCCAATGGCCCGTGAGTGACAAACTCCTTTCCGTCAGCCGACGTTCGATATTTCATCGCCGCTCGGTTAAACCAAATGCGAAGCGATTCCGTTGGTCTATCGTCGCCGCTTGCATCAATGTCCCATTGTTTGATCATCGCGTTTTCAATGCGAATCTTCAAATAGGGTTTCATGGCCGATTTGCCATCGCTTTTGGAGCTATCGTAACGATTTTGAAGCATATGGATATCGACGGTAAAAAAACCGGAGTCCGTAGTGCCCGTTCTACCTTTCATTGCCCGGTGCATCAAATAGACCGTGGCTGCATCCACGGTCTTTCCGATACTCAGTTCCTGTTCGTCCTGCTTTCCGATCTCGATATCCTGTTTCGAATCAGACGCCTGAACACTCTTGCCAACTCCAAAACTGATCGAGTCGGCCACAAACCACTTTTTGTTGTTGTAACCTGGGATTTCGACGTCCCCTGCGACATTATCGATCCGAACGACAATCATTGGATGCCTCCATCCTAAAACACGCCAACTGCAAAACGTCCGACGCAAACAATTGGCGAAGAACGGAAGTTCCCTGAAGGTCCCTACACAACCAATTCGCCATCGACGATCAACAAGTGGTTTGGATTCGCCTTATCCAGAAACCGAAATGGTTATACCTTGTGCTCTTCCGCTGCGCTTGGAAGCACGGCTTCGGTCCAAGGCTTCGATTTGACTTGATCCCATCGGCAATCATGGGCTGAACCAAAGGTTTTTCCATCTGTCGTCGGAAAGTAAACGAAGGCGATCTTGTTGTACCAAATGGCCACATCTTCCGTGGGACGATCATCACCGTCACCGCTGGTGCTCCACGATTTGATAAACACGTTGTCTAACTTGTACGACAAGTAGACGATATTGAACTGCTCGTTATTGTCACGAGTGATCGCTTCTACGAACTTGATATCCGCTTCCTTGCATGACGATCCGCTGATGGCTTTTTTAGCCAACGCTGCTGAAGCAGTGTCCATACTCTTCGAAATGGTGCATTCCTGCAATTCGCCAACACCGATGTTGACGTCGGCCGTTCCACTCTTGCCGCTGTCTGCCAATTCTCGCTCAACGCCAAATCCGAAGCTCTCAGCAGTAAAATAACCTTTGAAACCATCGATTTGACAGTCGCCTGGAATACCTTCAATTTTCACCAAAATCATTGGACACCTCTAACTGTTGAAAGAACAACAAACCCAATACAACGCCATTGAAACTACTTCATCTGGGAGAGCGAGGTTCCTGCCGAGCTTGGCTTTGGCTCGGCAGGAGCCTCGCCCTCCCGTTAAAAAAAACACATCCGCCGCTCGCCTTAGCGTACAAAAAAAGCTACGCGCTCGGAAGACGCGAAGTCAAACGAAGCGAAACGGTTAGTCCCTCTAACTGGTAGTGGGGCTTCAAAAAAAACTTTGATTTATAATACCCAGGATTGGATGGATCTTCCTCGATGACAACTTTGGCTTCGGCCAACGGCCTGCGGGCTTTATCGTCTTGCGAGGCTGCCGACGGATTTGGCTCCACGTAGCGATTGATCCAGTTTTGTAGCCAAGTTTCCAAACTTCCTTTGTCTTGGTAACTTCCGATTTTGTCTCGAACCATGCACTTCATGTAGTGAGCAAATCGGCATGTGGCAAAGAGGTACGGTAGTCGAGCCGATAACTGTGCATTGGCACTTGCATCGGGATCGTCATACTCCACCGGCTTCTGCAACGATTGCGCACCAATAAACGCGGCGAAATCGCTGTTTTTCTTGTGGATAAGCGGCATGAAACCATTTTTGGCCAACTCCCCCTCGCGTCGGTCGCTGATGGCAATCTCCGTTGGGCACTTCATGTCCACGCCACCATCCTCGGTCGGGAACGTGTGCGTTGGCAAGCCTTCCACGGCACCACCCGATTCGATTCCACGGATCGAGGTGCACCAACCAAACTCTTTGAACGAACGCGTGATATTGGTCGCCATCGCATAGGCTGCATTGGCCCAACAATACTTCGAATGGTCACTGCCGTCCACGGATTCCTCGAAATCAAATTCTTCCACCGGATCGGTCTTGGATCCGTACGGCAATCTGGCCAGGTATCGTGGTAGGCAAAGTCCGAGATAGCGAGAGTCGTCGGACTCGCGCAGCGATCGCCAAGCCGCGTATTCTGGCGTACCAAAAATCTTGGTCAAATCGCGACGATCGTTCAGCTCTTGCCAGCTTTCCAATTGGAACAGGCTAGGCGAAGCGCCGGTAATCAGTGGTGTATGCGAGGCCGCACAAACTTGCGCCATTTCCGTCAACAACGCTACGTCGGGTGGGCTATGGTCGAAGTGGTAGTCGCATACGAGAGAACCGTACGGCTCGCCGCCGAATTGCCCATACTCCTCTTCGTAGATCTTCTTGAAAATAGGACTCTGATCCCAAGCCGTACCTTTGAACTTCTTGACGGTTTTCCCAAGATCGGCCTTGGAAATGTTGAAAACGCGTATTTTGAGGTTCTCATCGGTTTCCGTGTTGTTGACGAGATAATGAAGTCCTCGCCAAGCACCCTCCAACTGCTGAAATTCCGACTTGTGAATGATCTGATTGATTTGCTCTGTCAACTTCTTGTCAAGCGACGCAATGATTGCAGTGATTGACGCAAGCGTGTCGCTGGAGACGACATTCGAGTCAAGAAGAACTTGTTCCGCCAACGTCTTGACCGCCGATTCGATCGCATTTTTTGCGTCGTCCGACTGCGGCCTAAACTCCTTCTTCAACAACGCGGTGAAGTCACCTTCTGCAAACTCGGTCGCACCTAATGACGTTTGAGACTGTCTTTCCATTTCTGACCTACCTTCGAACTTTCCCGTGAAACAACCATTGAATCAAATGAAATCCACACCCTGGAATCTCTCGTCGCCATCAGACCTACAAATCGTTGAGCAAAGCATCCAAGTCGTCCTCGGAACTGCTATCGGAACCAGCAACTGGAGCGGCCGGAGGTACTGGCGCGACTGGAGCCGGCGCGACGGGTTTGGGTGGGATAGGAGCTGCTGCAACTGCCGCCACCGGCGCTGCCGATGCAACGGGCTTGGACATCTCGGGGTTGGGAGTCGACGCCAACGATCGCAGCACCGTTGGATCCTTCAGTATATTGCCAATCAACTCCTCTGCACCAGCCTTGCCGTCCATGTAGGTCATCAAATTGGCCAACTGCGTCCGAGTTTCGAGCAGCTTGCGAAGCGGCTCGACTTTCTTGGCAATGGCAGCCGGAGAAAAGTCATCCATGCTTTCGAAGGTGATGTCGCACATCAAATTCCCTTCTCCGGTTAACGTGTTCGGGACCGCGAAGGCAACGCGCGGCTTCATCGACTTTAGACGCTCATCAAAGTTGTCCACGTCGATCTCAAGGAACTTGCGATCCGCAACGCCAGGAAGTTTCTCCGAAGGATTGCCGGAAAGATCGCTCAGCACTCCCATTACGAACGGCAATTGAATCGTCTTTTGAGCACCGTAAACTTCGACATCGTATTCGATTTGAACACGTGGTGCACGATTTCTCGCGATGAACTTTTGAGAACTTTGCTTTGCCATTCCTAGAATCCTCTTTACTTTCGAAGCTGCTGGTCACTTAACTCAAACGCAATATTGTACGTGAACGACGCCGCTCAATGTTGGAGCTATTTCGCCGCTCAAACTTCCCATGATTACCTTCCACTAATATCCATCGTTAGGATCCACTGGCTTGGAGGTATTGCCGGACCCTCTCGCATTCGGCGCAGAGGTTGACACCGTTGCCTCAATTGGTTCAGGCTCAGGTCCTACCAAGACCTCTGCCTGCGTCACCCCATCGGGCGATATATCTCGCAGGATATCCATAAAACTCATCGTTGACAATCTCTTCGCCCGCTTCAACAGCATGGGTAATGGGCTTGAAGGCTCGTTTCGCTCAAGCCAAGCAATAATTTTGTCTAACCCTTCAATCACATCTTCCCGACGCGTGATCACAAAGGGCCCGTTTCCGACCGGCGCTCGATTGCTAGAAACGACCGAAGTCGGTTCCGAAACCGATTCGACATCGACGCCTCCCGTCGCCTGACTTTTACCATCAATGTCTTTTCGCATCGCCATCCAGGCTTTGTGAAAACGGGCAATCCCCTTTAGTTCTTTTTCCAGCGTTTCAAGATTAGGTCCTGTGGCTGATCCGAGTCGATCCGAAAATCCTTTCTCGATCGCAGCAACGTATTTGAGACAATCCTCGACGGCCTGTACTAAATTGCCGAACTCTTTCGAATCGCTGCTCATCACTGCGGCTTCGATTTTCTTTTGAGTGGGTGGCGACTCCATGCCTTCGGGTATCGGAAGCTCTCCTTTTGCAATCGCGCTGTCCGTCAGAGTGAATTTCCCCACGGAGCGACTGACCAGGATGGGAGTATTACGGATTTGCCGAATGAGTCCCCCAGCTTTGCACAACCCAGCAAGGGAATTGATTCGAATGGTGGGATCATTATCATCGTCTGCATCCAGTTGCGGATACACCGTGTCCCAATACTGATCCAGAAAAACAAAGATAAGGTGAAGCACATCTCGAAACGCGATAAAGCCCCCGACGGCCAGTTCTGCTTGCGCTAGATAAGTGGCCGCTCGCAAGTCCTTGGATCGCCGGAGCACGCTCAACGCGGCCGCGCGCACCTCATCCCAATCCGCGGGAGTGCCTTCGATTCGAGTGGAACCAAATTCCTGATCAGGAGTACCTTGGGCTGCTTTCTCCATGCGAGAAAAATCGGCATCGTATTCAAGATCGCACCCACTTGGGGTCTCGGGACTGACCGCAGCCATCAACGGCTCCAAAGCGTTGCTCATTACCCAATGTTCCCTTTCCAAAATACGATTTGCGCGTCAAGGTTCACACGATTCAAATGTCGGTCAGCGTCCACGAATATTTCGCGAGGAATGTCTCGTAACTGCTAGATTCGAATTTTTTCGGGAGGAATGAAACTATTGTTTCGATAAACCACACGCCGCTCCAAGTGAGGAAACCGAAAAGAGGCAATTTGTAACCATCCAACGAAAAAAAGCCTGAAAATCCACAGATGATTTTAAATGGATTGGTTCGGACTAGCGTGAATCTTCAATTCGAAAAAGGCAAAAACCAGCAGAAATTTTGCAAAAACCGGACAATTTTCTGTGATCGCCACCAAAACACGTAATCGCTTACACCAAATCCCGCAGGCTCGACCTGCGGGATTCATTGTGCAACGCAGCTTGAGTGGTGATAAGGCGAGCGGCGATGTGAGAACGACCAATCGTAACCCGATACGTAAGTGAGGGACCTGCGAAACTGTCCCTCGCTTACGCTTCGGGTTGGGATACTCCAATCTGCCCCTCGCCTAAGTGAAGTGTCAAAAACCTTGACTTTTGTTTACCAAGACCAGCGCATGTCAAAATTCCAGGTCGCATCCGTAAACCGTTCTCGTGAAATAGCCAGCGAAACGGCACTGCCGATCTCAAACAGCCCAAAATCCCCCTTTTGATCGACTGCGTAGTGGAGTCCTGGGGTCAAATAGAATATCGCATCGTGATCGATCGATCGGAGGGTTCCCGTCGCATCGGTGGCCATCCCGTTCAGCACCGAGAATGCGCTCAGTTCGAGAGACGGAATCCAAGCGTTTCGGTCTGTCTCGAACCACACTCGATTCACTCCTGTAGCGAATTTGAGCACCTGCCCGCCATGTTGTGGGTCGGCACCCAAAGGGAACCAAAACTTGAGCTCCCCATGCATCCAGGTGTCGTCTTGAAACTCGTTGCGAAACAAAACGCCGGGCTCGAGTGCGACGTGCCCCGTACCTAAGCCAGCGGCGGCGTTTCCCGATGAAAAGTGAGTTCCAAAATACTGCGTGAGCATCCATTGCTTGCCATCCAACAAGACCGTTTTAACGATCAGCTTCATGTCGCCAAGCCCCGCATGGTTCTCGTTGACTTGTGGGTCCGTCGAACGAAAGGGGACTTCAAATGCAGTGGATAGTTTCTTGGAGCCCAACTCCATTCGAATCCTGGCTTCTTGATAATTGATGACGGATTCGCCTAGCGGTGGCCCCTTCACGCTTCGCGTTTTCGCCCAAAAGTACTCGGCACGGTCGGGAACGTGCATGCGATTTGCCAGCACCGCTCGGATACGGAAGTTATTGAAGGGTTGAGCTGGATCGATGTCGAAAAGGGAAAACGCAAGCCTTTCGTGACCGAGCCCCGTTCCGTTCCATGCGGATCGCCTCCGTACGGATACGGTTGGAGGAGCGGACTCCAACAGTCCCTCAAAAACGGGAGAGGCTTCCACGACTACCGAAGGCCTGTCGACGCCAGGCGGCCTAGAAAGTAATGGCTGAGGCGTGGGGAGAGTCTCTTGAGAAATGCTCAACTGCTCTTCGCTTGAGAATTCCGCGCTGGGGCGGTGCGATGTCAACCAATTCGGATCCATGGGATTGGCCATGCCAACGACTGGAAATCCGAGTTGCACCTGAGGCTGCACGATCAGACGATCCGAATGGGTGGGATAGGCTGTTGGCAATCCCACCTTGACTTGAGCGTTGACGTTGGGACGGTAGAGAGCCGAATCCGTGAAACCCGGATTGGATTCAAATTGCGATTGCCCTTGCAATCGATTGGAAATCACAAGAACGAAATAGCAAGTCAGAAACGCAACGGTGTGTACCGACGTTTTGATAGACTGCCTTTTTGTCGTCCAGATGGTTGCCAAGCTTGTCTCCCAAACGGTAATTCTACCCAGACTCGTTTTCGTCGCGGACTAGGAGGAAATGGAAGCTGTATCGGCTGGATCGATTGTAACGGATGAGTGGAAACGGAACCGTTTCTGTTAAAATCGCCGCTCAGACGAGTTGATGTGACGATGTTTACGCAACTTGCAATCCTTGTTACATTGACCGGAAATCTGCAAGTTCGACAGCATGGTCACTTAGGGGTATTGGGAAGCTTGGGGTTTCCAGGCAGAATTCTGAAAGCTACGGTTTATGCAACATCTTCCTGTTCATTGGTATGAGGGGGCATTCTTACGCCCTCATCACTTCCAAGCTTCGGATCGTTATTGGTCCGACTCGCTCCGAGTTGCAGGTCAATTCGATAACCCGCACAACTATGGCTTGGTCTCGATCGACTTTAGTCGCGAGGCGCTCGCCAATCATCAATTCGAACTCCGAAGTCTGCGTGCTCGCATGCGAGACGGAACTCTGATTGATATCCAAATCGGCGATGAACCAGACCGAATCGATCTATCGAAGCCCATTGCGGCGTCCGCTTCGATTACTAAGAATCTAAAGGATGCGTTCGAGCGAGAATCCGCCATACGAATCTATTTAGGGGTGCCGAAGATGCGACTTGGTAGAACCAATGTTGGTTCGTCCGAGGACGACAAAGCCGCCGAGCTTCGCTACCTTGAATCGGAAGCAAGTCTACAGGATGAAAGTTGGGGCGGGGACGAACAAGAGATTCAACTCCGTCGTCTCAACGTTCAACTTTTAGTGTCAACTCAGGACTTGGCCGGTTATGAATTGCTTCCCATCGCTCAAATCAAACGCGCCAGCGAGGGGGAATCGGCACCTCAACTCGACCCAGTTTTCATACCTCCGGTGGTCTCGCTTGACGCTTGGGCAGGCCTAAGCCGAGACATCGTTCGCGCGGTCTATGACGTGATCGGACAGAAGATCGAAGTTTTGAGCCAACAAGTGATCAATCGAGGGATCGGATTGGACAGCCGCGACCCTGGAGACGCAGAGCGGATCTTGATGCTGAGTCAGCTCAATTCGGCCTACGGTGCTTTATCGATTATTGCATTCGATCGCGGTGTTCATCCGCGTGTGGCCTACATTGAGCTCTGTCGTATCGTCGGTCAGCTATCCATCTTCAGTCCCGATCGTCGCGTTACCGACCTTCGTCCCTACGATCATGACAACCTGTATGACATCTTCATGGATATTAAGATTCGCATTGAGTCGCTGATCCATGCGGTCCGGGATTACGAAGTTCAACAACGCTACTTTGTGGGGGTCGGTCATGGAATGCAGGTGACGCTTGACCCGCGCTGGTTCAATTCCGATTGGCAATGGTTTATCGGTGTCGACAAGGGAGAACTTACGCAACGCGAATGCCTGGAACTGCTGTCGGCAGGGCAATTGGATCTAAAACTTGGAAGCAGTCGGCAAGTGGAGTTTCTATTCAAACAGCGAGCGACCGGAGTGACGTTGACACCGGTCGATCGTCAGATCCGTGCTCTGCCGGGTCGTGCCGATTGGGTCTTTTTCGAGGTGCCACGGCAAGACACCCCTGCATGGAAAGACGTTCAAGAAACCCAAACGTTGGCCATGCGATTGAAGGATTCCTTGATCGCTAACCTCGATCGATTGCAGGGTCAGCAGACCTTGGTCGTCGCTGCGTTCGGACGCAAGATTGCACTCAAATTTGCGCTCTTCGCGGTGCCTGTACAATCATGACTCCGAAGCACTCCCTAGCCGTCGATCCGTTTTTGCTCCACTCCCTGGATTTGCTCGATCGCATTTCCTCCGGTGCCGAGCCGAATCCTCAAGAGGAAAGAGTCCGGCTGCGTGCCTACCTCGATCAGGGAGAAGCGATCGTAGGTGCAGGTCGGGACTGGCAGCTAACGAGCTATGCCTTGGTCGCTTGGATCGACGAAATGTTGGTTGAAGCAAGTTGGGCCCATCGGGAATGGTGGAGCAACAACGTGATGGAGCGCGAGATCTTCAACACCCGAGAATGTGCCGAACGCTTCTTTGTGAATGCCAAGGAAGCCTCCAGCTTGAATCAACGCGACGCTCTCGAGGTCTATTACGTTTGCGTCATCCTCGGATTTCGAGGGATTTATAGCGAACCCTCGATCGCTCAAATGATTACCGAGACACTCGGTCTTCCCGCGGATCTGAGTGTTTGGGCAAAGCAAGTTTCCATGTCGATTCGCTTGGGACAAGGACGACCGACATTGAAGGAAGCGACCCGTGAAATCCAAGGTGCGCCGCCACTGCCTTCCAAGAATCGGGTCGTGTGGCCATGGTTGTTTGCCTCCATCCTAGCAGCCTGGAGCGTCATCTATTTTGTGCTTCATTTGCCTCGTTAAACTAAATCAAAAACGCCAACGTTGGAAATGGACCCGATGAGCGACGCAACCGTTGACAAGGAGACACCAAACCCGGACGAGGAAGGCCAAGAGGAACGTCTTGGTTGCATAGCTCGCATCATTCCAGTGACGACTCCAGGTTGCGCTACGCTGCTGACCGTTATTTTTCTTCTGTCCACCGTCATCACGGTTTGGGTTGTCTTTTGGCTTGACCCGAGCAACGTGCCTTGGCGCCAATCCTTTAGCTGGTGGCGAATCCTTGGCATTATTGCGTTGGTCATTGCGATCCCGTGGGTCGTTCATAAGACGATTTCCCTATGGTTGGAGGGGACTTCCAATGCCTATCCCGATCTCGATTACGCGTGGCGGGCGGGAATGCACGCGCTGGCTACCAACGAACTCTCGATCAACTCCGTTCCCCTCTTTTTGATCACAGGTTCAAGTGGTGAAGCCCAAGAAAAAGCCATCATGAACGCATCCGGCCTTCGGCTTAGCGTCGAGGGAGTGCCTCAAGGACCAGCCCCGATGCACTGGTATGCCAATTCGGAGGCTATCTATCTTTTTTGCTCCGATTCAAGTTGGACTAGTGCTCTGGCATCCCTCCGTGAAGAAATCGCCATGGAAGCTGCTGCCTCCGGACTAAGTGCGGAGTCTCCCTCAGTTATGCAAAGCAGTATGGACCTAGCGGAAGCCATCGTGCGAGCACAACCGCAACAACTGCAACAGCCAGAACCCGAACCGCAACGCCCCCAGAGTCAAAACATTCGCGGCACGCTCGAACTCAATGATTTCGTCAATCCAACCCATGCCAAGCCACCATCTCAGCCAGCTTCTTCCAACCAACCCACCAAATCTAGCCAAAGCTCATTCCGCGGAACGCTGATGTTAGGGGATGACACGTCGCAACTGGTCAGCAGTCCTTCCACGTCTCCAACCAATGTCATTCCAGCCTCAGCCACCCCCTCACCATCACGCGTGTTGCAACAAGCTCCGGCGACGCGACAAACCCTTCAGAGTTCGATGCCCTTCACAGGTGAAGTCAACGCGCTTAGCAGTAAGAAACCAGTCCTGGTTTCACACCAATATTCAACCTCTTGCTTACAGGAGCTGCAGTATCTTGGACAACTGGTTTGCCGAGCACGTCAGCCTCTCTGCGCCATCAACGGGGTCCTGTCGCTCATTCAGTTCGAATCGATCCACTCCTCGCAAACCGAACTGGAGGAGCTGCAACGGGCCATTCGCGGGGATTTGGAAACGATTCGATATGCGTTTCAAGTCAGAGTTCCCGTTTCCGCTTTGGTCGTGGGGCTTGAAAAGGAACGCGGCTTCCGCGAATTGATTTCGCGAGTCGGAAAGGAACGGGCCAGGAGCCAGCGCTTTGGACGTCGATTTGATATGCAAGCCGTCCCAGAAAAAGATCAGCTCGTCGCGCTGGCAACGCATCTGTGCGGCGTCTTTGAAGACTGGTGCTACACCCTCTTTCGCGAAGAGCACGCATTGACCCGACCTGGTAATACGCGACTTTACGAATTGCTTTCGAAGGTTCGTTGTGGCTGGAAGGGACGCCTGGGTGAGATCCTTTCAGGTGGCTTTGGTAGCGACACCACGAAACGCGGCGAAGAGTCCTCCTCGTTATTCAGCGGCTGCTATTTCGCGGCTACCGGTGACACACCGGATCGTCAGGCTTTTGTGCGGGGTGTTGTCGAGAAAATGGGCGAGGAACAAGAGTTGATCGAATGGACGCCTGAAGCCCTCGGTGCCAACAAACGTCAAAACATCTCTGCAAATCTAGGAGTGTTTGTCGCCCTCGGACTACTGGCGAGCTTGATCGTCATGTATTTTTTCTTAAGGTGAGCGTTCGCCCCGTGGCGGACGCTGCTAAGCACTTCCGCTGGTGTTCTTCAGGATAATTAGCCGTTTGGGCGCTAGCCCCGGTTTCCTAAGGCTCCAATCTTCCGCTCTCCTATAATTGCGCGGTATTCAGGCTTCGCGTCCGATACTATGGTCCACAGCTCAACGTCTTCTCGCATGAACCAAATGAACCCGATACAGCATGGAACTGCGATCGTGCATTCGGACTGTCCACGGAAGCTGATCCAGCTCGCTAATCAGTTGCAGAAACGGTTCGCGAGCAACCCCACCCCCATCCAGCACGTTTCCATCAAGCTTCGTCATGAGCTGCCGAAGCAATGGCACGCATTCGCCAGAATGGTGACCTCGTTGCGAATGCCCTCCAATCCAGGATTCAACGGGTGTGACGGTTGCTGTCCAGTCGTAAGGGCACGCCAGGATGGCGCTTCCATTGGGTGTCAGTACACGGGCAATGGATGTGAGCAGTGAGTGCGGGGAGGCAACGGAATCCAGTACATTCATCCCTGTTGCCCGACCAAACAGTCCATCTGAAAACGGAAGAGCAAGCGCATCGCACGCCCAAAAGTCGACCCCTTCCAGATTCGCAACATGCACTTCAAACACCCTTTGATCATAGACTAGTCCGACCCGACGACGTGGGTAGGAAACTTGCCCATGGCGAAGTAAGTTCGAGGCCAATCGTAACAGCGAAAAATTGAGATCGATACCAAGGGCCAACTGATCCGATTGTTCCGCCAAGGCGATCGTTGTACGACCTGGGCCGCAACCAATGTCGAGGCTGGGTCCAGTCATCGCGGTGTGGTTTGCGTTGCAAGCGGACTCCAGTTCAAGGCCTTGTTCGAGGATACGAACTACCGAACCCTTCGGAAGCGCATCTGGCGGTTCCTCAGGATCGAGATCGGCATAATGCCCCCAAACGTAGCAGCTCAAATGTTGCCTCATCGAATCGAGGACAGATCCTTGAGAACAGCAATCCCCCAAGATACTATCTGTAATGGATGACAGATCATTTCGAGCGTAAATGTGGAAGATGTTATCGGCCACGTACGCTCGCAGACGTGGTAGAATGATAGGAACGCCGTCGATGATTGGAAATTCGCTTTGGCAGTTTGGGTTGGTGCATTGCAGCACCCCCTCCACAATCTGATCCGCCGTCTCAAGCGAAACCGAAGCGATTTTTAATGGGAACTCGCGCTTTTGGTCTCGATCCCTACAGACGGGGCAGATGGGGCTAAGCGTTTCGAAGTGTTTTGTTCGCAAGGGGTGATCAGCCCCCGATCATGACGGTTGGGCAACCCGGACCGATGACGCGTCCGGTGGGACTTGGAATCGGGCCGACGCAAGCAGGGTGGCTTGTGAGGTCGTTCAAACGTGCAGCTGGCAGCCCGCCGATCATCACCGTGGCTGAGCCCTTGGCAATCAGTCCGGGGCCACCCGGTACACAGCCTGGCAGCATGCACGGCCGAGTCATGTCCGTGACTCTGGCGGCAGGCGATCCGCCAATGAGAACGTTCGGTTGGCCCTTGATGATGGAGAGAGGCAACGGTGGATGAGGGACAGGGGTTGGGATCGGAGCAGGAGGATGAATGGGGGCATGACAATGGGGCCCGTTTTGCAAAACATTGTCCCCGATGCGTGCCGCTGGCATTCCCATTTTCGTCCCTTTCCCTTTGAGCCCGTTGAGCTTGGTAACCGTCGTGGCCTAGTATACCTAGAGTCGACCCCATCGTGAACCCGTCGTTGGGGTCAGACCCAATGCCGTTGCGCTTTTTGGCTGATTTCGCCTCACTTGACCTTGATGTACATAAAAAAACTCCTTAGCGTCCCAGCGTATTGTTTTACTTGGAACCGAGCAGTCCAGTTGACTGTTGACTAAGGAG
>JANMLD010000111.1:0-23523 GCA_031372345.1 Pirellula sp. | reverse complement strand
TTTTGCAGTTACCCAGGGCGGCGCGTAGCGACGGTCGTCGCTACGCTCTGCCCTGGGCTACGATGTTGCTGCCCCTTCGGGGCGAACGATGAGGCGTAAAGCCGACGGCATGGCAATGCCCCCGAGTTTTACTCGGGGGATATTTACCACCTCTCTAGAATAGACGGTCAGAATTCCCCTGCCATCATGACGGCTGTTGGCATGCCAATCCCAACATCTCGGACTATCCGGCATACACTTCTACAGCGTGGTCTTAAAGCTGGGATGAATCCCAGCACTCCAAAGTTCATTCGTTCACATGTAAAAAATCGCCCAACTTCTCGGGTGCAATTTCAACGGACTGGTATTTGGACAGTCCGGTATTGGGAGTCGTCGCTCCGGTTGGCCCCGAATGACTATCTGCGCTGGCAGCCCGTGGACTGCTTCCATTCCTGGTATCAGCCAGTTTTTGGCTCGATCGGAACAGACAAGCCTTGGCCTTCCATGCTTCCGTCAGTCTGTGTTTGTCAAGGGGCGAGAGCAACCAAGATAGTGGCGGAGTCTCGATTTTGTTTTTTGATGGAAGCGAACTCGCGTCGGTGCTGCAGTCCTGGCCAGGATTGAAACGCATCTGGATCGAGCCGATCTCAATATTCAAAGCGAAATCTTCTGCTGGCTTGGCTGGCAACTTCGTGGCCAACTCACTGACTCTCTTTGACTTCTCGTCCAACGATGCCATCAGTGCCTTGGACTCCTGGCTCACCAGCGCACCGATTTGCTCCTTCCATTCCTCTGCAACCGATTGGAATTGATCGGCGAAATTTTTAGCCTTTTTGATCTTTCCCCATGTGGCTTCCGGAAAACTTTTATCTAAGATCGATTCATGAGGCGCAATGGACGCAAGACCATTGGCAATATCGCTCACATCGTCCCTCTTTCCAGATTGATTGATGGTTTGAAGAATGGAGTTGGCAGAGTCCCGCATTTCCTTTACCGCTACCTCATATTCGTCAAAAGTATCTTGGTTGGCTTCAAAAACAGACAATAAATTGCGATCATCGGCCTGACCAAACCCTCGCGCATAGGATTGCTTCAGCAGGGACAATTCCAATAAAGCCCGTTCCGCCTGGGACGAGACGCGCGCATTGGCCAACGCGTTGGCTGGCCCCAAAAAACCGCTTCGAAGTCCCGTCGAGTCGTCGTCAATAATAATGGCATTTTCAGGGAACGACTCGATATTGACAAACAAGATGCGATCGAACGGTGGCTTGATCTTTTGCTCCCGAAATTCTTCCAGCATCTCAGCGACCAAGTGAATCGTGGCAACCAAACCCGTGTTGTCCGAATATCCGCCGTCGCAAAGGTGAAGATTCAATCGCTTACCGCTCGCTCCATCGAGGACCTTTGGTTTTAGACGATCCTGCGTGACAAGCGGCCTCGCGACTGGCGTGACGTAGGCAAATGACGCAGAAAGCCGCACCGAAGTCGAAATGCGAGGATTGACATCGTTTCGATCCAAATGAAGTGGCTCGTAGAAATCGAGCAGGTCGATTGGGGTCGTCGGAAGATCGTAGCTGACAGAATTGCGGCGACGTCGGACTGACTCCGCAGTTGGTGGTTCCGGTGCATCCATTTGTTTATCATCGATCACACCTGGGACAGCCTCTTCATTGGTTAAAAAATTGGCGATCATAACCCTTTGCCCTGTCTCGACCGCGGTCGCGTTAAAAATAACGGGGGGCACGTGTCCTTGGTTGGCTGGCCGAACTAGATCGCGTATCCTAAGTTCTTTCATGATCGCAGCGTCACGCTTGTCTCGACCCATGCGATTCCACCAACGCGATTCCAACGCCCAACCCCGATCGATTTCACGATCCCAAACGGGGAACGGAAAAAGGCTCCGAGCTAAATCCGGAAAGGCCATTCCCCAACCTACCGATTCGAGGCAGGAATCGCTCGCAACCTGAACGATTTTATCCCGTTGCGCATTGGTCATCCGGATTGCATGCTCGCCGTCATTCGTTCGGAATGGACGGTGCCCCAGGTAATACATGACGCCGACACTACCGCCCGAGACTCCGCTTACCAGCCCAACGGACTCACTGAATTGAGGTAGCTTTTCATCCAAGCCCACCAGGACCTGCGTGGTCCAAGCCGACGCCTGTATTCCACCGCCCGAAGCCGTCACCACGATCATCGTGGCTTTTCCATCCGGTCCCTTGGGAAAGACCCACTTTGGCTCCTGCGAATAAATCTCAAATAGTTTCCGTCGGCGTGCATAGGCTTGGTCAGCGTTTTGATCTTCAAGACAACGCAAAAACGAGGGTAATACCTCATCAGCGGCCTTCGTTGGAAGCATGGAATCGGATCGATGTGGGCTCAACACAAAATAACGATTTGTATCGAAACCAACTTTTTGGCCAACGGAATAGATCAACAGCAGCCCTAGGAATGCAATGACCCAAATACTAACGCGGTGACGCCCCATCAGGAAAACAAACCAACCCATCCCAGATCCCACCAAGAACAGAATGAGCATGGCATAGATGGCCACGGGATACCACTGTTCGGGCCACTTGTTACCTCCGTAGGAACTTACGAACAGGTAGCCATAAAATACGAAGGCCAATGAAAACATGATTAAGACTTGCAAATGCCCGGGCAGGATCCTGCGCGAGTTGGGCTCGGTAAATCCAGGGGAAACCCAAAACCATGAAATGGGGCGTCTCACACCTGGATCAGGCTTGCCAAATAACTTGTCCAAAAGCCATGCCGCCAAATTCTCGAACGGAAGCATCCCGCATGTCGCAGTGTCCGTGTGGCGGAATCGGGCCCAACCTAAATGAACCAACGCCACAATCAAAAACCATAGGGCAGCAATCACTATCCCAATCGAGAAGGGAAGTGAAAAAGTGCCCAGCCAACTGCTGCCAAAGAACTTGCCTTCGGACAGCGGATCCGTAAGTGCTAGGCTTCTGGTGGTGGCTTGAAATGCTCGATTGGGCAAATAGCCCGCTGCCAACAACCAAACGACTGTTATTGCGACGGGCCACGCCGATGCGTTGGATGACCACCAAAACCAATCGGTTTTACGGGTTTCATCCATGCGATGTAAGTCATCCAGTTCATCCACGACTTTGAATCTCAAGCGAGAATATAGGTCGAACAACCGCACAACGGCTCCCCCCATCGCAGAAACAATCAAGCTAGCCGTGGATAAACAGAGCAAGTCCCAGAAAAAGAACTCTAGGCGGTCCGTCCGTAGGATCAAGAAACCCTCCAACATATTGGGTAGATAGGCAACGACTATCGCCAGTACGACAGGCAGGAAGAAGACCAACCAGCCGTAAAATGGCCAAGCCAAACGAATTCGTAGAAACTCTAGAACACAACTTGCCCATTTCGAGATCTGAATCATCGTACGCGAACTCCCACCGTGGTCTGTATAACGAACGTACGTTTGACGTCTAACGGAACCGGCGGCTGATTGTCCTTCTTTGCGTGATTCACCAAAATCGGAACCATCGATCCTTGTTTCTGCAATTGGTTCAATGCTATCGCTTCTGTTGTCGCCGGGTTAGCCAGAAACTCGGCTTTCCTCTTACCATAGTATTCGTTGACGCGCGTAGGGAGTTGGTTGGTAAGACTTGCCCACTCTTGAGTAAGACGGACCTCCTCCACGAAACATTTGGAAAACCAGCCTCCCACGTCGGGACTGTACCAAGCTCGTTCACCTTTGCGTGCAGCCATCGCATCCCAACTTCCAGAGTGCCCCAGAAATAGCCATTCCAGTTTTGTTGGACCTACAACTATTTTGGTCACTAGCCTCGACTCGGCGACGATTTTAGCACTGGGATCAGCTGCCCCCTCTACATTGCAAGCGTCGCTTACCAGTACTCGAAACCTTGCGGGCATGGCATTCAAATGATCCCAGACCGTGCGCCGCATCAAGTCTCCAGATGGAATATCCAAGAAGTGGCCACCGTAAGGATCTCCCTCGGCGAATCGCGGGTCAAATGCTCCATGCCCCATGTAATATACGACCAGGGCATCTTTGAAACCGACCGGCTGCAATTGAATGGTCTCACAGATTTTTTGCGCATTGCAATCGGGGCCTGTTAGAAGAGTCAAGTGCAGTTCGTCCTCTGGGATTTCCCCTTTGAACATGGACTCAATTTCCGTTTGAGTTCGGAGGATCGATGAACCCAACAGAGGATCGTCCGTCAAGCCTGCCACGATCACATGCACTTGCTTGCCTTTTGCGGGACCAGCCGCAGCCAGCATGACGGGGTGCTCTACCAGTTTCGGTTTCACGACCGCCACCACGATTCCCTGAGTCCGATGGTCCAGGATTTTCAATTCGCACTGATCCTGACAGGCCGCCAAAGCCGTCTTGAGTTCTTCCAAGGATCCCACAGGCACCCCAGCTACCTCAACTAGGACATCGTTGACTTCCAACTGACTTAATTCGTTCGGTGCATCCGGCACTTGCAGTTGCAAAACAGGACTGCGATCTTGAATTTCGATCACTTTCAAGCCCCCTTCGACGGGCGTTACGCCGATGCCCAACAAGTGCTTCATTTCGTACTGCAAAAGCGGTGAGCGTCCCGACTCGAATCCTGAAGGCAAGTCGGCTTGCCCTTGCTGGGCCAGTAACCCTGGCCCGTCCATTGGCCACATTGCAAAAAACACTCCAGCAACAACAAACATCCATCGACGACAAATGTCAAATGTGGACATAACTTGTAGACCTTTCTTTTCTTACAACTACGGTTCCGAGAATCGTTCCGGCGATAGAAGCAAATCAGACTTCGCTGTCGATACGAAAAAGCTCCACGAGCCTCCGTCGCATGAACTTATTCTAAAGTCCTAAAGCGACTGCGAATACACGGCGTCAATCGATTTGACAAAATTATCGATTTGACAATAGGAACGGCCCAGCTCGAATCGTTGCTTTTTCGCCAAGAGAACGGCTATTTCGATGCACGACAATTTTCGAAAGACTATGTCAAGACTAGTCAATACTAGCGATAGAGAGGACTGCCTGGTGCCTGATAGCGTTGCCACGAACCGGCGGTGGCGGCATTGGTCTGATATGGATAGTTTTGAGAAATTGAAGCGTTGTTGGTTGGTCCGGAATTGTAATAGCTTGTGTTATTTCCAAATGTTGGCTGTTGCGCTGACCTTGGCGCAAGTGCGTTGTATGGGTAGGAGCTTGCTTTGGAACTCAAGCTGGATGGATACAAGCTGGATGGATAATTGGTGGTAGGCTGATAATTGCTATTGTTGTTTACATTGAGGTTAGGTTGAGCCCCTAACCAATTGTTGTTGGCTGCCGCACTGGGAGTTGCGTAACCGGTATTGGCTTGAGCCAGATAGGCAGGTTGGTTAGCCCAAGCGCTGGGTGCGGCTTGATAGGCGGACGGCGACAACTGCTGTGGCTGCTGATAATAAGCTGATTGAGGCAAGTAATTCTGCTGTTGTGCAAACCCTGTTACTCCGGCGCTTGGTAGCTGTTGAGCATAGAGCTGTTGTGTGTAGAGTGGTTGCGTGTAGGGCTGCTGCTGAGCGTAGGGCTGCTGCTGAGCGTAGTTGGACGGTTGATGATAGGCAGGCTGGGAGTAAGTCGTTGCAGGCAAATACGAGAGCGAAGCAAATTGCCCAGAGACCGCATCACGATAGCCGTCAAATGGCTGATAAAGAGCCGCCTGGTGATACGGCTCTTTGTAGGAAATCGACTTGGTTTGAGAACCCAAAATGAGATTGGTAAAGAGACTAGGCTGCAAACCAAGTAATCCAAGGGCCATGAAACCAAGTTCCGCCCAGTAGAATTTCGATTGCCGTTTCTGGCGAGCAAAATAAGCCATCCTTTAGTCCTTCCAATCGCGGGGATGCTACACGAAATTCTTGTAGCGAACATAGAGCAATCTTTCTTGCTAGTTTTTAATTTTTGCGGTTCTTCACCGTTGGCTAGTTGATTTATTCAATCGCAAAGATTAGGCTACTTTTGCCGGAATGTCGGCGGACTTGAAAAAGCATGGATGCTTCTATCCTTCCTGATTCGGATAAGTGTTTTATGCCCGAGCACCACTGCAAGACGTTTCACGAAGTTCTTGAAAGAGAAGTCCAAACTCCAATTCAGGAACGTCGCGAGTACTGGAATAAAGCCGCGCAAGCTAAGCCAATCTCACAAAACTATCCGCCTTCGGATGGGAACGATTTGGTTGGTGTCGCTCTTTCTGGCGGCGGTATTCGTTCGTCGATGTTTAATCTAGGGCTGCTTCAAGCGTTCCAGCGATCAGGCTTAATGAAGCATGTGGATTATCTTTCGTCGGTATCCGGTGGCGGGTATACCAACGGCTACTACTCAACATTGGGGCACTTTCGACATTCACGAACCAAGAACTCTGACGCTTGTGCTGAGCCGACATCCAAGAAAACCGCCGACTCAGCGGACGCAGCCACGCATGAATCCGTTGAAGGACTATCGGCGAGAGACGCACAATTCCTTCTGGATGGCCAATATCTAAATCGTCCCATCGAGTTCTTAACAGACTATTTACTTAAGACCGCGGTCATACTGTGCACTGCGATCGCTGGACTTTTGGCCGCAGCCAGTTTGATTGCTCTCTATTTTCGGTGCTTTGATTATCCTAGCGTGCGAACTTGGTTAGGCTTGCTGGATTTGAATTCGGATCTTCGCGTCGGTGTGTTCTCTTGTTTTGTCCTCGCGTTCATCGTGTTGTTAAGTCGCTTTGTGACTAGAAGGCTGGCCGCGGCTTTTGGGCATCCGATGCAGTTAGCGCCTGGCCAGTGGGCCGTGTTAACACTTGCAATCTTCCTGTTGGGTATATCCATCATGATCGGCAACGGAGATTTCTATATCTCCAACGGCATGGGATTCCTTCCCGAAAAACTGGAATTGAAGTCTTTGCAATTGCCGATCTTACTCGTCTCACTCCTTTTGTTTTCCCCCATGCTCAAGTTTGGGAAACTGCTGCAGAGCGAGAAGGTCAATGCAACCATTTGGCAAAAGCTCGTGCTGTGGGTTGTCTTATTTGGAACATCGTGGGGTATCGTGCTCGGAATCGTGGGTTGGGTGGGACGTGAGAACATTTCCGGGTACATCGACAATCGCCCTCCCAAATTTATTAAGGACGACATACTCAGCTACCGCGAGCTAGCCTTACTCTTAGACAAGGGCGAATTAAGAACTCTTGTTGACGGTAACGGAACAGAACCGGATAGCTCAGTCCCCAGGAACAAGCAATCCTTAACTGAATTGGTGGCAATTCTACTGACTGCCCAAAAAGTTCGTGACCTTGCTGAAGTCGATTTACGTCCAGAGGATCGCGAATGGGATTCATGGAGCAATTTCAGCAGTCAGTCACTTTCTCGTTGGGCCAGTACGCTCGTCAGCCTACTTGCCCCCAACGCGAATAGCAACACGAGGAAGTATGTGAAAGCAGATGCTGAGCTGCATGCTACCGGAATCAAGTTATGCGAATATCTAGAAAGTGTTATTAACCCGGATGATTCTCTTCACTTCGAGGCGCCACTCGACAAATCGATGCGAAAGCGTCGTCAAGATTCCAAAATAAAAAGTGACTTTCGATACAGCGTCACGAGGAAACTTTTCGACTTGGCAATCGATAGAGTTTCCAAGGGCAATCTCAAAACGAAAGCAGATCCATCAATTGCATCAACAAAAAGTGACGTTGCAATGTCAGAGTCGATTCAGAAATCCATTGATTGGATCGAAGATGGTGGAAAGATGATAAGAAAGGATCGCAAGCCCTACAAGGATCTATCGAATTTCAACACTTTGATGCGAAAATGCACATATCAGCCGAATCAGCTCAGCATCGATTCACTTACGAACTTGGAAGAATGGCAATTGAATCGCATGTTCCTCGAAATAGCCTACCCGACCATCTTCAAGGAACGGGCCATGATTAGCACATCGGTGGTGGTTGGTCCAGATCAAGAGTTTCGATTCGTTATTCTCGTTATGTCAAGTGCCTTTGCGATCGTCGGTTTTTGCTTTCTCGATCTCAATAAACTATCCCCATGGTTTCAGTTTTACCGACGTCGTATCGGTGAGACGTTTTTGCAAAAAGCCCACCGGGATGGGATCATGAAGCTTCGAGAATTGAATCCAACCAAAAATGGATATCCTTATCCGTTGTTTGTATCGGCCATGATATTACCGCAGGCACCATCCTACCATCGCAACCCGAAACTCCGTTCCAAACACGCGAACCCATCTAAGCTCGACGAGAGTTTTGCTTCGAATTGGTATTCCTATCTTCTCTCGCCTTTGTATTGCGGATGGCTGCCAACTGGCAAGAACACCAAGAATGCAACGCTGGAAACGTACCGACCAACCACAGAATATTTATCTGGCGAATTGGGAGTGGATGATGCGGTTGTGCTTTCCGGGGCGGCCATGACACCGTTTATGGCGTCGAATCCCTGCCTCAAAGCGCTCATGCAGCTTTTCAACATACGCTTGGAACAGTGGCTTCCTAATCCACGAATGCTCGAACATCGTAACGAACTATCATTTTCCCTGATCGATATGGGGAATGAGTGGAAAAACCAAGCCGCTTGGGGACCTGACTCGTGGAGTTACGGAGTCGTTGCCGACGGCGGGTTTCGCGAATTCCTCGGTGTTGAGGAGTTGGTCGCTCGGCGCTGCAGGATTTTGATTGTCTCGGATGCCGGCTGCAATAATGGCCTTTACGAATTTGGGGTCCTAGCCGATTTGATTCGCAAGTTGAGGCTCGACCACTCCATCGAAGTTCTGGATCTGGATCACGACCGTCCGCTGGACACCCGACGGCTCAAACGATTGGATGAACTAGACGGACGTTCACCGCAGCACTTTGTCGTTGGTCGAATCCGATATCCGGAGAAGGTTGCCGAAAAAATTCCTTCCAAGAACGAAGCAACAGCCCCTCAACAAGATGCTCTCTTAGTTTACGTGCAAATGTCCCTGACTGGGGACGAAAACATTGATATTGAACAGTTTCGGCGCACCAATCCCAGCTTCCCGGACGAACCCATTTCGAATCAATTTTACTCTCCGGACCAAGTCGAATCGTTTCGACAATTGGGAGAGCACATCGGTCGCTTACTCTGTCGCGACGTGGATGCCTACGATTGTCCCTCCAGCATAAAGCACAAGGCTCAGACGGTCAGGTTGTCTGAGCCGGAATTGCGAGACTATCGTATTCGCCGCCTAGAAGATGCGTTTTGTTCAACCTATCGGAATGAATGTCGGCAAGAATCCACGTTTGCGAACGACGATGCTGGGATCGGTTGGATGCTCAATGTCGACCAAGTACTTCCAGCCACACTTTGTTGTGTGCATCGGTACGAAACCGCTTCCGAACATCAATTGTTGATTCGAGACTTTGTTTGGTATTGCCTGGAGGACTTTGACTCGGAGCGAGCGGGTCAATTCCATCAAATCCAGATTTCGGATCTCTACGGGATCGCCATTGAATGCAATAGACGGCACGCTGGATTTCGCCCTGAATGGCCCACCTCCTTTTTTCAAATTGCAGGTCGTGATTTGCTCATCAAGGCATCCCAGTTGGGGGCTAACATGCAACTGAATCCAGATGCTTACGAGGCTCTATACAAGTACATTCTGAATCCAGCCAACAGCGAAGCTCGGCCACCGATCTTGAACGCGATTAGTCGGCTGGCGGTCATGTTGCCTCGTGGGGTATTCCGGCTTTCCGGAGGTAAAACGGCTGCTGAGGTGCTTGTCTGTCTGATCGGCTATCTCGTTCGACTTAAACACCAGAAGTACTTCGAATCGCTGAATTGGATTCTACGCGAAAGTTCACAAAAGCGCTTACGGCTGGCTATCGAAACGGGCAAAGCAATCGAAGTGGAACAAGTTTTGATCGAACTGATCGCCGAACCGTATCAGGCAAACGCCAAAACGCCAACTCGTTTCGATGCCAACCGCGAGTTCAATAGAAGCGAGCTTGGCCAACGCGGCAGCATCGATTGATTTGTACTAGCCTGAAACGCAAACGCAAAAGCAACTAGAATGACTAACAACGGCAGTGTTTCATTTGACCGCGTCCTGGATGATGAAGAAAAGTTTATTCGCATGCGGCGGTTGTCCGCAGAACAGGAGTTGCCAAGCGCTAATGCAATGCAATCTCCTGCGAACAAACTTGGACTGTCCTTATCCGGTGGTGGTATTCGTAGCGCGTCCTTCAATCTTGGTGTGCTACAAGCACTCGCACAACAAAAACTGATTTCCAATTTGGACTATCTCTCGACGGTCTCGGGCGGTGGTTACATTGGAAGCTGGCTAATGCAATGGATTAAGAATGATGGTAGTGTCTCTAACGTCGAAAAACTGATCGTTCCAAATCGCGAGGTGAACGCCACTGCTGCAAGGATCGCATTAGACCAACCGACCGTGACGCGAACGAATACGCGTCGCAAGCGACCGAGCGATTCCTCGGATACGCCATCGGAACAGGTTGAGAGCGGCCTTGCGAAAATCTTCGCAAGCGAGCCCGAACCCATTCGTCACTTGCGAGCCAACACCAATTTTTTAACGCCAACGCCCGGGATACTGTCCGTTGATTCGTGGACGTTGATTGCCATCTATCTTCGCAATTTGGTGTTGAATTCGTTTGTCCTTCTCCCCACGTTGATTGCCATCAAGTTGATCGTGGTTTTGTTGTCGTTGTGGTATGACAAGAGTAAAGTTGAATCCTCCGTTTGGAGTCTTATACTGGGCTGCGTCTTCCTGGCTGGCATGTTCGCATGCCTTTTCTACACGATTGACTGTGTCCGAAAGCACGTGGAGAAGAAGATTGCGACGGACAATTTTTTTACCCGATCCTTTATCCTCCCGTTAGTCTTCCTGGTCATTGCTTGTTTTTTCTTTGCGATGCATGAGAATGGCCCAAGCAATGTGATCTCGGAGACTTTTGAAAAAGTCCTGAGTTGGTTCCCCACCGATGAAAAACGAAGTGACGGCCAGTGGAGTTGGAAATATTGTTTTGTGTTTTCCGTGTTCGCCGGCTTGCTTCATACCATTCCCAACTACATGTCGTATTGGCAATTGCTGACACGGGAAATGAAGGTGAAGCGACGTGGGAAACTGAGGTGGGCGCCCGCCATATGGATCTTCTCAGGTTTTTCGGCAGGATTCCTCTTTGTATTCTTGATCCTCGCCTCTTTTCACTTGGTTCAACCCATCTCTAGTAAGTTCGTCGAATGGTTCCAAGTAGGATCGACTGATAGCACCTACGATTGGATCAATACAGAATCTGCGGTAAAGCTCGCTTTGATTGTGCCGATGCTTTTGACCGCTTTGTTTGTGGCGGAATCCGTTCAGCTTGGAATTCTGGGACGGCTCGAATACCGAGAAGTTCGGGAAAAATGGTCGTACTTCAATTCATATTGCTTCCTGGCCGCAATAGCTTGGTTCTCGGCCTTTTTGCATGTATGCATCATCCCTGCTTGGATCATTCATTCCAGCGGGAGTTGGTTTTCCAAGTTTACGCCGGGAGTTCTTTGGTTTGTGGTTTCCTCGATTAGTCTTTGGCTAGCCAAGGGACCACTCACGGGTGGAGCGAAAAAGCCATACCTCGATTGGCTTGTCAAGGCGGCTCCTCCGATCTTCCTTTCGGGTGCAACGGTAATCGTTGCAACATGTCTGCAACTTTCGGTTGATTTAGACTTGTGGACGGTCTCGCTCACCATCGTTGCTATGGCCACTGTTGCACTCGTTGCGAGCTTGTTCGTCGATATCAATGTGTTCTCGTTGCAGGAACTCTACCAGGATCGATTGGTTCGAACCTTTCTAGGAGCATCCAGATTGCAAAAGGGACAAACCGGTGCTCCGTTCCGTTCCAATACCATTCCAAAATTGCGGCAGCCAGATCCGATAACAGGGATCGACCCACGAGATGATGAGGAGTTGAGACGCTTGGTGTGGGCGCCGGATCCAGAAAGGGAGACTAGTCCCGATGCCGAAACCAGCCACGACGAAAGACGGACCTTGGGACCACTCCTGCTAATTAATACCGCCATCAACTTGGGGGGCGAAAAAGACTTTGAGCATCAGGAGCGAATGGCTGACAGCTTCACTCTCAGTCCACTCTATTGCGGTTGCCCGCGGACGGACTATCGGTCCACGCAAGACGGCTACGGTGACAATATTACTTTGGGAACCGCATTCGCTATTTCGGGAGCTGCGGTCAGCCCAAACATGGGCTACTACTCCTCGCCAGCCGTGACAGCTTTGCTCACGTTCTTCAACCTAAGGCTTGGTGCATGGATGCCCAACCCGTCTGGGACGATGTGGAAAGCAGCCGGACCAACAAATGGTTGGCTTCATCTGTTTCGAGAGATGCTCGGACAGACGAGCAGCCAGAGTCCATACGTCTACCTTTCGGATGGCGGGCATTTTGATAATCTGGGGGCGTATGAATTAATCCGTCGGAGATGCAAGTTCATCATTGCCTCCGATGCAGGTGCGGATCCGGCTGGTGCTTGCCATGAGCTAGCGATGAATGTTCGCAAGGCATCGATTGATTTTGGCGTAACCATCGACATCGACTTGTCCCGCCTCGTGATCGATCCAGTGACGGGCGTCTCGAAAGGGAGAGTGGCGGTGGGAGAAATTCATTATCCGCCATTGAACTTAGGTGACGCCGAGGAGAAGGGTTACCTCATCTACCTCAAGATGACGATGGATGGAACGGAACCACCGGACCTCCAAAGTTATAAAATTCGTCATAGCCAATTCCCTCACGAGTCCACGATCGATCAATTCTTTTCCGAGTCGCAATTCGAAAGTTACCGACATCTAGGGTACATCGTGGCAAGTCAATTTTTTATGCGCGACCAATCTGAGTACCCGGCAGGTCACTTCATGTGCCCGCCGGAGACAACTCGGAATTCCGTCGGCGTCCAACGCTATTTGGAGTACCTCATGGCAATCGAATCGATGTCCTCAAGTGCGGAGTGGGACGAGCGTTGCCCTGAATTCAACGATCGCTACTTGAAATTGCAGTCGCAGCTACTCAGTGATGCGAGCCTTCGAAAGCTGCAAATCGAAATTGAAAGCTTGACTCAATTCCTCGATACACGCGAAACAGTGGTATTTGGAATGAGTCCGGTTCAAGCAGACTTGGACATCTGCAAGAGCCAGTTCCAAATGGACTTTGGTACCCCTCGGTCGGAGGAAGAAGAGCGATCCGAAAAGGGCTGGACGATCCAAGCCATTACGTTGATGGATGACGTGTTGGAAACCTTGCAACTGCGCGAATACCATAGCGAACTAAGTCGAGGGTGGATGCGCGTGGTACGACGATGGATGCTTACTTCTGCGTTTGATCGAGTATGGCCGTTGATCCGTGGCGATTTCACATTGAGGCTTGGTCGATTTGTGACCGAACTGAAGAGTGATTCCAACTGGACAGTCGGTCATTAAGTTGACTTCCCATCATGCACCTGATCTGAATCGATCAATCAAACGCGGGGCGGCAACCGTTTTCATTTTTCTTCGCCAAACAGCTGTTGCTTCAAGAAAGTGTAGGCGATGGCTTGCATGAAAGCGGATTGGCGGTTGTTTGCCGCTCCCCCGTGCCCACCCTCGATGTTCTCGTAGTACATGACCGAATGACCTTGCTCTTCCATCTTGGCCATCATCTTCCTCGCGTGACCGGGGTGAACGCGATCGTCGCGAGTCGAAGTCGTGAAAAGTACGTTCGCGTATTTCCCATCTGGCTTGACGTTGTGATATGGGGAAAACGACTTAATGAAGTCCCATTGCTTTGGGTCGTCTGGGTTACCGTACTCGGCCATCCACGAAGCACCAGCCAACAGTTTGTTGTAGCGTTGCATGTCCAAGAGTGGCACTTGACAAACGGCTGCTTTGAAAAGACCGGGGTAAAGCGTGACCATATTGCCAACCAACAATCCACCGTTCGATCCCCCTTGGATTCCGAGCTTGTCAGGCTGTGTTACTTTGCGAGCAATGAGATCTTGAGCTACAGCGGCAAAGTCCTGGTAGCACCTCAAACGGTTTTCTTTGAGTGCCGCCTGATGCCAACGGGGGCCGTACTCACCGCCTCCGCGGATATTTGCGACGACGTAAACTCCGAGTTGGCTAACCCAGGCGCGTCCGACAGCTGGACTGTAGCCCGGCTGCATAGAGATTTCGAAGCCGCCATACCCATATAAGAGCGTCGGATGATTGGAATCTAGTTTCAGACCCTCGGGAGCAACCATGAAATATGGGATGCGTGTCCCATCTTGGCTCGTAGCGAAGTGCTGCGAAATAGAAAGTCCCTTCGCGTCGAAGAACGCTGGCAGTTGCTTAAGCATCGTCGGTTCAGAGCCAATAGTTCCGAGCGAAAGTGTCGTCGGATTCAGGTAGTTGGTAGTCGTCATGAAATAATCATTCGATTCGTCGGAGTCCACGGCCGAAATATTGACCGTACCGAGACTCGGCGCTCCTTTGAGCGGCTCTCGAACCCAACCTTTTTACGTGGGCCTCAAGACGTAAACTCGGTTTTTCACATCCTCCAAAACGTTGATATAAGCAAAGTCCTTGGTAAAGCCAAAACTCGATAACGCGGTTGTGTCTGATGGTTCGAAGACCATTTCAAGGTTGCGATCGCCCTTCAGAAAGGCCTCTAAGTTGGTCATGAGAAGTGCACCGGCGGGGTAAATCTTGCCACCGACTTCCCAAGCCTTTCGCAATTCGATCGCCAAGAATTGATGAAAGACAGTCTTGTTGGCACTGTTGGGAACCTCAACCTTCGTCAGCTTGGATCCATCGTCCAGCACGTAGAGTTCGTCATTATAGAACGCAAGGTTTCGACTGACGAAATTGCGTTCAAAGCCCGGTGAGTCGTCGTGAAAAGCGCTAGCCGACATGTCGTCGCTCTTGCCTTCATACACGATTTCGGCAGATTCGAATGGTGTCCCGCGTTTCCACTTCTTTGCAATGCGTGGATAGCCTGATTCCGTCATGGAACCAGCCCCGAAGTCGGTCATCACAAAAACGTAGTCCTTGTCGATCCAATTCATGCTGCCCTTTGCCTCTGGGCGTGAAAAGCCATCTTTAACAAACTCGCGTTTCTCCATATCAAACTCGCGAGTCACATCCGCATCTGCACCTCCGCGAGACAGGGTCACCAAAGCTCGCTTGTACTCCGGACGCAGCAAGCTAGCACCCTTCCATACCCAATTTTCGTTTTCTGTCTTTCCGAGCAAGTCCAGATCCAGGATCAACTCCCATTCTGGTTCTGGCTGCTTGTATTGTTCAAGCGTCGTTCGACGCCAAAGTCCACGTTCGTTCTTTTTGTCTCGCCAGAAGTTGTAATAGAATTCTCCTTGCTTCCCCACAAAAGGAATGCGAGCGTCAGAATCCAGGATGGCTAACAGATCCTCTCGCAACGCATTGAATTTTGGATCCGATTCCATTTTTGCTTGGGATTTTGCATTTCGAGCCTTGACCCACTCGATGGCTTTTTCGCCGGTTACGTCCTCGAGCCAGAGAAATGGATCGGCGTCCGCGGCGACCGTTGTGGCAGGACTGCTTGTTTGTTGGGCCATACTTGTTTCGCTGAAAGGCAGCAGTCCAAAAGATAAAACGAAGGGAAGGAACAACGAAACTAATCGAAAACGCATATCTTGGTCCTTGCGAGACTTCGTCAAGTGAAAAAGGTTACTAGTTTTGTGGATTTTTCGCGAGCTGAGATTCGCTTGGTCACGCGAGGCCGATACACTTTAGAGTGTGTTAAGTCGCGGTTCACAGAATTCGTAGATGGTATCGATTTATCCATGGAGGATCAATCATGCGTTCGCTAATTGCAGTTCTAGCCCTCGTTTTTTTTCCGTTCTTTTGCAGCACCAACGCATTGGCTTTCCTGGGTGATCCAGTCGTAACCGATTCCGGCACTTTGAAAAATGTTCGAGATGCCGTTTTATCTGGGGATAGTAGCTCCCAAATTACCGCTCTTCGCACGCTCCCTAGCCAGGAGCGACTTGAATGGTTGAGCCAAGCCCACCAATATCGCGGCGATCATAAGCCTCATGGTGGTGGGTCTATCGCCGATTACACCGAACTCATGAGTTTAATCGAAAACGTTATCGACGGAGAATGGGCGGTCAATGGGGGAACTTCCACCATGATCCCTTATCGTCAAGGGGTTCGAATCGACCCTCGCGGATTGATTGAACGTTATGACACAAGCAAGTCAACGCTGCCTTCCCTTAAATTCCCTCGCGACCAAGAAAAATCAGAGAAGCAGACGAATATTTCACTTACGGAATTGGGGGAATGGCAGCAAGCCAGTTCACTTCGTTGGATCTCGTTGCATCAATTGGATAAACAGGTACATGAACGGATTCGCGACCCAAGAGGCGCACGTGCAAACATCTCCATGGAGCTGCTCGGCGGACTCTATCGAATTGACTTTGTGGCCTTTGACAAAGAGTCAAAAGAGTGGTTTCTTGGCGGACCCGCTGGAAACCTTGTGACGAACGCATCCCGTGAATTGCTGAATCCAGATACAGGCTTACCACCCGTACTGCTTGAGGACTTGCTAGGAGTCGCCCCACACGTATTGCGCGATCAAGGTGAATTTGGATGTTCTATTGATCCGGACCCGAAGCGTTTGACGGAAGCCTATGAAATGGCCCGATCCACGTCCTCGGTACGATTGATGCAACGCCAGCCCGAACGCTTTGCAGAACAGTGGCGTCAGAAGCTCGGTCGGCAGCACGCAAAAGTGATTGGACTCAATCAAGATTCACCGACCGGCTACGCGTTGCTCATCGCTGATGCCCACATGAAGCGATTGGGGCTTGGGCTGGAACCATGCCCGACCCAAATGAAATCCTATTGGCAAGAGAAGGATGTCCTTGCAAGCTCGAATAGTAGCACCGATGCTGGCTTGGTGCGCTGGTGGTTCTCGTTGACCGAGCACAAGATCCCGATGGATCCGGACCGCAAGATTTATCATTTCGCATCCTCAAATGTCCAAGTGCTCAGCGAAGCACAAATGATGAATGCGATGGGAGACCGGGTCGCTGCCAATTCACCAGACCTTGCAGCGGATGCATTTGCAAAGAAGTTCACGCGGAACTTGGATAGATTGCAACGGGACTATCCGGTTTATGGTCGCTTGCGACACATTTTCGACTTGGCAGTCGCTTTAGAAATCGTCAGGCATGAGATTAAGAATGGAAACGGTAAGGCGTTCCTGGCAATCGACAACCCAGACACTCAACCTCGACTGTCAGTGCCGCCACTCGAACTGGACTCCGTGGCCTCTACGCACCGGACGCCTAGCGGAAACATGTCGGTCATGATCAGCGGTGGCGTGACGATTCAGACTTCTCACTTGTCCCGAAGACTTATTGTGGATAAATCCGAGACAAACAAAGTCGCGATTGAATCCTCGAACGATTCAAGCAAGTTGGCAAGTACGGAGCTCTCCGCGTCGTCGTTGAGAGAGAAATCAAATAGCACACTGTTCCCGCAAAGAGACATTCCGTTTTGGAAGTGAGGTATGGCGACATTGTAGCTGAGCGAGGCCCTCGCTCAGGTATTGAATCTACGAGCGAGGCCCTCGCTCAGGTTTTGAATCTACGAGCGAGGCCCTCGCTCGTCCACAAGCGTCGCAGCAGTTCACTTCCAGGAGCAAAAGGCCACAATAACCTATTGATTGGCGTATTTTTTGAGCGTCTCGAGAGTGGTCTGCAGTCGCGTACCAGCGTTCAAGAGAGTTGATTCGGCGAGGTCGTCCACCTGCCTGACATCGGTAGAAATCTCTTGCAAGAATTGATTCCACTGCATCAAGCATTTCGGAATCAACCGCATCCTGTCTTCACAGAGGGTTAACCGTTCGGTGGCTTTGCGAAGCATCTTGCGTTGTACCGAACACGACGTCACGTCCTCCGCCCTGGCTTTCGCCGTACATCGCAACAGTTCCTCTCGTGCTTCGGTCCATCGCGTCTCAGCAATGCGTTTTTCATTGGACCAGTACTCGGGCAACTCTTTTTCGAGCCATATCGTGACGCGCTGCAGCTGCTGTCGAATTTCATCGATTTGCTTGCGGGTGTCATGACGCAATTTGCTGACCGACTCGACAAAGGTTTCTATGGCTTCCAAGCTCTTGACGTTTGCTTCAGCCATTGCCGCGTTGATACTCCTCAATGAGTTCCGCTTTCCGCATCAGATACGGAACATGCTTTTCACTCGTCTCAATCAGGCGTTTCAGTTGCTTCATTTCCTGCTCAAAGTCAGCCGAGAATTTTACGTGTTCTTGGTCGCGCCAGGAGGTCGCAAGCTGCTGCATCTGTTGCGACAATTTGCCGGATGCGTCCGCCAGAAGGCCGGAAAACCGCTTGAGTTGCATCGCGAAATTGCGAAGCTGTTCCGGGTCAACGATCGCTTGTGCCATGTCGTACTCGATTTAGAAAGTTGTGGGGGTGAGGTTTCTTTCGTTTAACACCGTTTAACCCCGAGCCGAAGGTGACGGTGACGGTGACGACATGATAGCCATCGCCTAGGGCTCGGCGTTAAACGATTTGCCAATGCAGTAAAGAAACTCTTGTCGGTCCGATCCGCTCAATGTAGCGGCTCGATAGTAAATGCGACTGTCGCAAATGACCATCGTGGCAAGGACTTCGTCACCCAAATGGTTCTTCCCTAGTTCGGAATATCCGTTCGGATCTGCTCGGTACACAAACGTATCGCCGGATTCATTGGTTGCATAGATCTTGTCGCCGATAAGCACCGGTGACGCGGAAAAAGTGCCACCCAAACGCGATTTCCAAAGTTCTTTACCCGTTTCCGAGGACCAACAAACCGCAATCCCAGCGTCAAGAACTCCGTAGAGGTACCCATTTCGAACAAGAAGCGACGGTACGTAAACACGGCTTTCATTTTCCCATTCCAATTTACCGGAGCCGTCGGCTAACACCGCCGACATGTGATTCTTAGGATAGCCGCCGCTGGTGAAAACGCGTTTGCCGTCGGTGACAGTCGACGTTACGCATTCCGTGGTTGCGCCTGGAACTTCCCAAATGGTTTTCCCGGTAAGCGGCTCGAAGCTCGAAATCAAGTCGCAGCCGGTCATGACGAGTTGATCCTTGCCAGCGACATGAAGCAAAATAGGTGACGGGTAGTTTGGAAGCTTCGGGCGTTCTCGCTTCCAAACGATTTGCCCTGATGTTCGATCAAGGCCAGCGATCGCACCACCACCTTTGTTGTCGGCTGAGATGATCGCAAGCGATTGGTAGAGAGCAGGCGAAGAACCGTAACCTTGATGTTCAACGTAGTCGCAAATTTTCGTCTGCCAAAGTTGCTCGCCATCAAGACTTAGGGCTGTCGTGATCAATGCTCCGTTGTTTGGAAAATTGACGATGATGCGTTCACCGTCGCAAGCGGGTGAACTCGACGCGGCAGTGGACTTGTTGTTCTTTCGCATCCCTCCGGAGGCATGAACGACTGATTTCCAAAGCTGCTTGCCAGTCGAACGGGACAAGCAAAGCACCATCTGAGCGCCGTTGGATTCATCCGCCGTCTGAATGAAGATCCGATCACCGGACAGGGTTGGCGAGCCATGTCCGCGACCAGGCAATGGTGCCTTCCACGCGATATTGTTATTGTCGCTCCACTGGGTCGGCGGTGTCTGATTAGAAGACGCCTCGCCATTTCGATGCGGCCCACGCCACCATGGCCAGTCGGTTTCTGCGACTTTGAATCGATCCGCTAAAGGGTTGACGTCCTCCGATCGCAAACAACTCAAGCAAGTAAGCGAGAAGATCGAAAGAAAAAAGACCGTCAAGATGATTCGAGACTTGGAAAAGCAACGGGACATTTGGATTTCCAGGACGGAGTGGACCAAAGCATAAAAAATTCGAACGATTTTGGAACTCGATTCAACAGGCTTGCAGTTGACTGTTGCTACTTGGTCTTTAAATCGAACGGGGGGATTTGCTTGGTTGACGAAGTAATTTCGGCTGTTAGCCCCGATTTTTCTTTGTCTGCGAAACGTCCTTTCAGCAGGTCTGGTGGCGTTTCGATGTCTGTTGACATCATCATCTTGTTGCTGCCCGGTTTCGCCTTGGCTGCGGGATCCGGCCAAGTGACCGTGATTTGATAATTTCCGGGCGCAATGCCGTCCTTGAGATTTGATGTAAGTTTATAGGCACCATCGCTACCGGCTTGCCCCGAAGCCACGTCCATTTCTTTGCTTCCAACTGGGAAAAACAAAAGCACTGCACCGCTGGCTGGCGCACCGTCGACAGAAACTTTTCCTGTTGCCTGCACTAAACTACCGCCGCTCCCTCCGCATCCAGCAGCTGCGACAAGAGCGATAAATGTTGTGGTACGGAGTGAAAACTTGCAGTGCAGTGTCATATAATTGTTCATGGATTGAGATAGAGGGGAGTGTTGTTCGAGAACTGATCGTACCAAGAAAAAAGCCATCCAAAGTCGCGAAACTTTGGATGGCTAATTCACCAAAAAATTCACCTATTCATTTGAATTGAGGACTTCGCCCCCGTCCCGCGTGACCAGTGCAACGAAGACTTGGGCTGCAGTACTTTGCGAAAGGAATGAAACCGAACCGTCACCTCTGACAATTTGTACACCACCCGTATGAAAGGAATAGGGATTCCATTCGTTGAGGATATTGATCACAGAGCAACCCTGAACCGTTGGATCAATTGGGTTTGATCCGCTTAGTCCGCGTGGACGCTGTGCGACATTCCAATCCCCAAAAAAGGAATTCAGCGTAAACCCTGGAAATGGGTACGGGCTTACTGCAGTCCATGATCCAGTGGAATAGGGCTTGCCAAGGTAATACCGTCGTTGTTTGCCAGCAAGTTCAGTGAAGCAAATCGTATTTGACAATCCGTCTGTAACTTGGCTGAACCGAATCTTGGGCTTGCTGGAAGCGCTATTGGAAGTCAATTCGCTATCTTTGGCTCCAAGCATCCCATTATCTGTGTCAGTGCTTGGTAGGCCAGCACATACAGCAAGCGTTCTATATAGGCCTCGCACAGGAACATAATCGGTGCGTGGCAAGAAATAGACTGTACCGGAGGGCATTCCGAGTGGGGCTAGATACGGGCCGTAATCGGATGGGACATCCGGGGTCGATGGGCAGAGGAAAACAGCTTGCCTGGAAGCAGCAGCAGGAGAGTTTTTTCCGTTGGGAAAAGGTGGGGGCATATTGATTGGATCGATCAACGGTCGCTTCAAGTCAAAAAGGTTTGTCACATTGGCTTGTTCCAAATAGGGCAGCAATTGTCCCATGGCCCCAAAAGGTCTCTTTGCGTCGTTACCGGCGGCAAAAAAGTAAGGACTTGGTGGACTCATGGCTGTGCCCTCGGCATCCGTGAACTGCGTGCACCATGCTGGAGCATACTTGTAGGCGGACTCGTGATTATGAATCGCAAGTCCTAGCTGCTTCATATTGTTGGAGCAACTCATGCGGCGAGCTGCTTCGCGAGCCGCCTGAACCGCAGGTAACAATAGCCCAACCAGAATACCGATGATGGCAATTACAACCAATAATTCGACAAGCGTAAAGCCTGCCCTACGAGCGTTTCGCCTCATAAAAAATCTCCAATGGCAGCAATAGAAAAGAAAAAACTTGCAAAACGTCAACTGCGGGTCAAGGGCAGTTCTAGCATCCTAAATATACATTAAGCGGCAGAGAAAAGCATATCCCGTAAACGGTTCAGCCAAAATAATTTACCGAAATCCAAACAAAAGCAAGTTTGAAAGGGATGTGCTTTTAAACCCGTTTGGGTGATTCGGTAGGCCTACTCTCAGTCCTTTGGGATGGGTTTGCTTAAATACGGTAGCGTTTCCGGGAGTACTTTCACCGACGTGCTGAGACGCATAGGAACCGGCGCCCCGACATCGAACTCGCACTGAACAAAGGATGCTTGCCAGCCTTTTTCCGGTACGATTAACTGGCATTCGAAGATGCCGTCGCCGATTTCTTTTAGTTCCTTGGATTGGTAGGCTTTTCCGATCGTATCGACTCGGAAATCGCGAGCATCCGCATTCAAGGCTTGCCAAAGTACCACGCGTTTCGGTTGCGTTTTGCATTGCACAATCAACTTGTTCTTGTCATCGAACTTCCACACAAACTCGGGCCTCGCGGTTCCGTGCACGATGGTGTGGTGAAATGCAATCAGCGTTTCAATCGCATTTGATTCTTTGAGCGAATGCTCTGTGTTTGGGACGTAACACAGGTGCTTTTCGCCCGGCAGTTCATCGAAGTAGAACTGGGACGAGTCTGGGCAAAAGAACTGATCACCGGTTGCATTTACAATGCACTTCGGCATCGTGAATCGATTGCGATAGGCGAACGGATCTTCCAATTGCATGAGCTCAGTGTAACGTTTCGTGTCGCGGCGCTGCATGATGCGATGGTCTACGTATTCGTCGATAGCTGGTGCCCAAAACCCATAAGCACCGTAATGATGTCGCATGGAGACATCCAAATTGAGAACGTCAATCACCATGGGCGCTATCCCCACAACTCGTTTGTCGACAGCAGCAGTCATCCATGTGGTCCAACCTCGTTTTGAACCGCCAGCGACCACAAATTCGTTCACAGGCAATTTGCCCCCTGCATCACTTGCCATAAGCGCCTCGACCGTATCCATGGCGCGGACCACGGATTTCGTCATCGGCCCACGGGCTGGCCAGCGATCATCGCCTGTTTTGATGTACTGGTCCCAGGTGTAGCCGATGAGATCGTCTTCGACACGAGGCTTTCCGTCGCCATGGAATATCAAGGGCTGATTCGGCACTTGCTTGAGTTCTGCGACCACGCTCTTCGTTGCAGCCGCGACGGCTGCTAACTTGGGATCCAATCCCTTAGGTGCTTCACCGCCGTTACCCCCTCCTCCAATGAACATCAACGCTTTATTCGAGGTCACTCCAGCCGGTTTGAACACGGTTAACCAATGCTGCCATACGGGCCTATTTACTTCGTCCGGTTTGAGCCAGGTCTGGGACTTTAAGTCGATGACGAATAATGTTCCGGCTGGCGTGACCTGGGTATTCACCAAATCCCATTTGTAGGTCGTGTCTGGTGCGGCGATATACCGATCAATGGCAGTCAATTCGGTGTTGATCATCGCATGCGTAACGGGATTTGGATCCAGTTGCGCGCGATCGCGTAGGGCCGTTTCTTGAGCACATATAGGATAGGAAAAAAACAGGCTATAGAAACCGACGAGTAGTAAACCATTCCGATTACGCATACAAGACTCCAAAGAGGGAGAGGAGATTCTACTTTGAAAACGATGAAAACGCCGCCTACACAGTCTACAGCGTCACGCTCTGCCGCTCAAGTCGCGTGAGTTGGGGTCAGACCCAATGCCGTTGCGCTTTTTGGCTGATTTCGCCTCACTTGACCTTGATGTACATAAAAAAACTCCTTAGCGTCCCAGCGTATTGTTTTACTTGGAACCGAGCAGTCCAGTTGACTGTTGACTAAGGAG
>JANMLD010000072.1:0-53880 GCA_031372345.1 Pirellula sp. | reverse complement strand
CTGCTGCAACCTAGAATGCGCTTCATATAAAACCAACTGGAACACCAAAGCAGCGACATCACCACCAATCCCGTTGAAAGGAACAGCAGTAAACTGACATTTCGCGCCTTGGCAACTGGCTGCTGCCAAACCTCCGCGTCCCGAACTTCTCGATCCATTCTTTGGATATACCGAGAGATCATGCTGCGCAAACCTTCGAGTCCGCTAGGGCCTACCGATGCGATAGAGTCGTTTGTATCAACATGATCCTTGCTGAGCGGCGAGCCGATGTGATTGTCAGCCGCAGGAATCGGCAGTTCCGCAAAGGTCGTTTGAGATCTATTGAGAACAATGGGCACGGTAGAGGACTGTGCGGTGTCGCCGATCGCGAGGGACCATTGGCATTGGGGAATCACAGAAACCAAAGCGAGAATCAACGAGGCAACGCAGGTTCCAGTAAGCGTGGCAGTTACCAGTTGCGGGCGACGCCCCCGCAACGACCAGGCGACTCCGAGAGACAGTGCGCAGAGCAGGGAAATCTGGAGGAAAGCCCACGCTATAGAAACGGCTGTAACGTTCATGATTCGGATCCTTCCTCTTCGCGAAGCAACTCGTCCAGCATTTTGAGTTTTTGCTTGGATAGTTTTTTGTTCCCGATGACATTCAGCAGCAACTGTTCCCGCGAGCCTTGAAATACGCGATGGATCAGATCGGAAACGAGATGTTTGGAAACTTCTTGAAACGACTTGGATGTTTTGAATTGAAACGGGCGTGCTTCGCCGATGCGTTCCAGAAACGCTTTCTCCCATAAAATTTTGCAAAGCGTCGCAACAGTGGTATAAGTCAGGATGCGACCGCGTTTCTCGAGTTCATCTCGGGCATCTTGAGCGGACTGCTGTCCGTTCGCCCAAAAAACATGCATGACTTCCAGTTCTCGCTCGGTCAGCGCCTCTGCGGACGGCCTATTCATGGCAATTCCCTCCCTGTTGGAATTGATTTTGTTTGGGTAACCCAATTTGGTTAAGCAAATATAGCCTGAGGGCAAGCAGCGGAGCAATAGGGAAACCAAAGATCAACGGCGAAACGGACCAGCCAATTTCCAAATGCAGTGTTCGATTTCATCCCTCGGATTTTCTCAAGTCAGGCTTCGAGGCCGTAACCGGCGCCGATGGTATGCTGCAGGTAACAAGAAACCAGCATGAGCAACTCTCCCAAAGTGTCGCTACGCGTCACTGCAAAACCGACAGCAATGGGGACTTTCTAATCGACGGACTCATTCAAGGAATCCAATACGACTTGAATGCAGTGAATACGGACAAGGACAATCGAAAATCCTGGCAGAAACTTAAGCCAGTCATGCGATTGCTGTGCCAGTACATTGCTCTACTTGGAATGGCATCCAATACAATTGTGGGCGAGCTTTGCAGTAGGCTTTGCATCCAGCCATTTTGTCGCTTCGGCTGAGTATTCCGTATCGGGTAGCTCTTCGAGGATAGCCTTCAGTTGAGCCTTTGATTCTTCTGATTTACCAAGCGAACGGTAGACGTCAGCAAGTCCCATCCGAAGTTCCCCGAGCGGATGTTCGCCGATCTTGTCGAGCCCATTTTTTTGTTGCTCATAGACACGTAAAAAGTTTGCGAGGACTCCATTGAGAACTTGCTCGCGAATCGGTTTTGGCAGATTGCGAGAGGCAGGCATCAAGACCGCCGCCCTTGGGATGAGAACTCCGATGTTATCGGGTTCGAGCTCGGAGGCAGCGTCCATTTTCGAAAGGCCTTCTTGCCACATTTTCATTCCATCGACCACGTTCCCCTTCGAGAAATTTTGGCCGCTGAGAAACACTTGTCCACCGCCTAGCCAAACCATAGCTTCGGCATGTTTGGGGTCGTCCTTCAGAACCTCTTGGCTCGCCTTCATTCCACGCTCGAGCGCTTTGGTATCGCCATTGAAACCAGCAAAGTAGTCCTCACGAACGACAAGGTCGAATCGCGTCGCACTGTCAGCTTTTGCTTTTTCGGGCCCGTCGTCGCATGCTCGACTCGCTTGTCCAATTGCCAAAGCGATCAACGTCATAGGCAGCATTCCAATTCGCTTTTTCATTTGCAGATTTTCCGATTAAAGGATTTCGAGAGCAATTTGCCTTTAGTTCGGGGGAGCCTAGCGAATATTGGCTATCTTTCGATTTTTTTGTCGTCTGATCCCAAAGCGTGCGGCCAGCTACTCCTCTGATTGGCGCACGTTCAACCGGAATCTGTTAGAGAATCTGAGGGACACCGCTTTTCTTCGGGTTGATAGTCAACGAGCGAAGGGCCTCGCACGTCTACACCGCCCGTGCGTATTGAATTGGTAGAATCTCGGGAGCATCTTTTGCGCTAAGTGCTACTGCTGCATGGTAAGGCCAATAAGGATCTCGCAACAATTCCCTGGCTAACATGACAACGTCGATGTGCTGATTCTTGACGGCATCATCGGCTAATTGTGGTTCCGTAATCATCCATCCTACCGCCGTGGGAATTCCACACTCTTGGCGAATGCGGCTGGCAATGGGGATCATAAAGCCTGGCCCCCACGGAATTTTGGAGATATCAGGGGTGTTGAATCCGTGACTTGCATCGATCAGATCGAGCCCTAAGGCTTTTAGACGCCGAACCAATTCAATGGATTCGTCGACCGTCACCCCACCCTCGATCCAATCTGTTACCGACAGTCTGACCGTCAATGGCAATCGCTGAGGCCAAACCGAACGAACTGCATTAAACGTCTCAAGTAAAAAGCGGATTCGGTTCTCAAAGTTTCCGCCGTATTGATCGATCCGGTGGTTTGACAGAGGTGAATAGAATTCGTGCGCTAGATAACCGTGGGCAAAGTGCAATTCCAACCACTCAAAACCAGCTTCCAGCGATCGTTTTGCCGACGCCACGATTGCTCCTTGTATCCTCGCAATGTCTTCCAGCGTCATTTCATGTGGGACTTTGGTAAGGTTGCCACCGAAGGCTAACGCGGATGGCGCAATCGTATCCCAGCCACCTTGTTCAGGGCCAATATGGCTGTCCCCTTCCCATGGTTTCGAAGCGCTTGCCTTCCGACCCGCATGTGCGAGTTGAATACCGGCAACAGCTCCTTGGGCTTTCACGAAGCGATTGATTCGAGCAAAGGGTTCAACATGCTCGTCGAGATAGATTCCGCTATCCGCAGGGCTAATGCGTCCTTCGGACGACACCGCGGAAGCTTCTACAATAACGAGTCCCGCTCCACCAACGGCTCTCGATCCAAGATGGACAAAGTGCCAGTCATTTGGGAACCCATTCTCGGATGAATATTGGCACATCGGTGAAACGGCGATGCGGTTTTTTAAGACCACATCTTTCAAACGCAATTCTTGAAACAAACCTGTCATCGACGACCCTTGAAAATGGAAAGTGAAAAAGGAAGCTACCGATCAACGATAGCGATATCGGCGCACCGGGTAGCTCCGTGATGGAAAGGAATAATACCTTGGAGATTGAACGACGTAACCTGCATTGGGTACGTAGCCGTAACCATAGCCATTGTTGCCGTAGTAATTGCTGTAGCCATTGCCAAAGTTACCGTAGCGACTCCCGTAGTTGCCATTGTATTGGTTTCCGAATCCATTGCCGTAACCGTTGTAATAGCTGTTTCCGTAGCCGTTCCCATAGCCGAAGTTGCCGATACGGACGCCGCTTCCATAGCCACCGACTTGGACTTGTACGCCTCCGAATTGGCCGTGGGCTAGGCTACTGGTCAAAAAGATGGCCGCGCTCAATGCGGCAGTGACTGAAAGTTTTCTAAACATGAAATGGTACCTTGTGAGAATGGAACGAAACAAAACGAAAAAGCCGGCGCAATGGAACGAATCTTTCCATCACGTCGGCTCACATGGAAACTCGCCGCCAATCATGATTGGTTGCGATTTGTCAGTTATCCGAGGACGCAAGCGTTGAAGCCCAGCTTCGTGCTCGCCTGTTCGAACTATAGCGCTAACGCGCGATAAGGAAAGCGTTTATCATGTTTTTCTGTGAAACGACGTAAGAAATCGTCTTTTTCTTCATTGGGAGGACTTTTCAAATATCTCTCGAACGTGGGCTGCGACCTGACGATCCGTCATTTTATCGGCGGCTTCGACATGCGTAATTCTGCCTTTGAGGCTCATTCCTTCAATGCGTTTGCTGAACTCCCCTTTTGCTTCGCCGGGGCCCATAATAAAAATGGCCTCGGCGTGGTGGAGATGCTCGATAACGTCGTCGTAGTGTTTGATAAAGTGCTGCATCGCCTTTCGCTCACGCTTGTCCTCGGCAATGAAGTCGTTTCGTGAGTGGGCATCCCGATCGCTATTATGGACATTGGGAGCGTTAGACGACTCGGAGTCCGATAGAATTGTCTCCATAGTCTCAACGCCATTCGTTAGCAGAACGACAATTGCCTTGTGATGATCGATCCAAATTCCTGCATTAATGGTCATGTTATTATCGGTTTGTTCGAGAAAGTTGCCGTAGTTGGCTATTAGGCGTGAGGGTTTTTCGCTTTTACCACGGAGTGGTGGCTGATCGCTAAATCACGCCAATTGCCGACCTTGAATAACGCGAAGCAAAACCACAACGATTGCAATAATGAGCAAGATGTGGATGAATCCGTTTAAGGTCGCGCCGGTTGCAAGTCCTAAAGCCCACATCACCAAAAGAATGACGAAAATAGTCCATAACATGGTCGTTTACTTTCAAAGGTACTAATCGAATTTGCAACAATGAAAGAGACATCGCGTGCGTACTACACTGAGTTCAAGATCGTCCTGATTTTGGAACGAAAAAAGCCGACGTATCGAACCACACAATGTGTGGTTCGATACGTCGGCTTACTAATATCTGGTCTCCTGCGTTTTGGTCTTCGAATGACCTTGCAAGCTACCCTGTATTTTGTCTTCCGTTGATTTGTGTCGAATCCCAGTTGTCCATTCTTCGAACAACAAAGTCTCTCTGGTGTTGATTGTAGAGCGTTAGACATCGAAGGGAAGGACGAATGGGTACAAAGTTTATGGGTGGCGAACAGGGGTAAGGGAGTTGCTATTCATTGCGTTAATAAACGCCCGTAACGGTTGAAAATACGATTACAGCTTGGATTTTTTCGTCAGGTGCCGTATCCTCGAAGCGACAAACAACATCATCGGATGACTGTATAGAAGAGCAATTCGGCCAAGCTGGATAGCTAGTCGACGAGTAAGCCGACGCGGCAGACGCTCTTTAAAAGCGCCTGTCGCGTCGGCTTTTTTCGTTGAATTTTCGGTGTTTCCTTCCACAGGTAGTCACGGCATTCGCAATGGCAGAACGTTTCAATCAATTGACTAGTTGGCGAAGTTGCGTTCTCCGTCGAACGCCAACGGAATCTATATCGGTCGAGCAACCGTTCCGCGATGAGCTGCTGAGCGCTGACCAATTGGATCGCCATGCGCGTCAGTTGGCATCCAACCATAAGCTGGCCGAAGGCAAGCTAGCAGATAAGTTGCTAAACAGGTTAGAAGAGAATGAACTTGTTCTTCAGAGAACCTATGATTTGGTCGCGTCCGCGGTGGGCAAGAATCGCCGGATCGACCCGGCGGCTGAATGGCTTCTGGATAATTTTTATTTGCTCGAGGAGCAAATCCACTCAACTCGTCGATTGTTACCCCGTTCTTATAGCCAGGAGTTGCCAAGACTAACGAACGGACCCGCCGCAGACTACCCGCGGGTATACGGGATTGCGCTTGAATTGATTGCGCATACGGACGGTCGGGTCGACTCGTCGGCTCTGAATGGATTCATAACGGCGTACCAGTCGGTGGTGCCATTGCGTCTGGGAGAACTCTGGGCGCTTCCGTTAATGATTCGGCTAGCGCTAATCGAAAATTTGCGGCGAGTGGCAGGCCGAATTGCAGTAGCCCGCTGCGATCGCGATCTGGCTGCCGATTGGGCTGAGAAGATGATCGCTACGGTCGAACAATGTCCGTCCGATCTGATTCTCGTGCTTTCCGACATGGCGCGTGCCAACCCTTCCTTATCCGGTGCCTTTCTTGCCGACTTAACACGTCATTTGCATGGTCAAAATCCAAACTTTGCCTTGGTTCACAGTTGGCTCGAGCATCGGCTGGCCGATTCGGGACTGACGACAGAGCAACTCGTTCTCGATGAAGGCCAGGCACAAGCGGCCGAGCAAATTTCTGTCGGCAACTGCATCACTAGCCTTCGCTTTTTGAGTGTCAACGACTGGCCTCAGTTCGTTTCTGAGCAAAGTTTGGTCGAAAAAACGTTGAACCGTGATCCTGCTGGTATTTATGCCAGTATGGATTTTCAAACACGGAACCGGTATCGCCATGCGGTGGAAGCGATCGCAAAGCGTTCCACATTCTCTGAATTCGACGTTGCGTTCCGAGCGATTCAATTATCGCAAAACGAGTTCGCGAATCCCAAGAACCAAAGAATGCATCACGTTGGCTATTACCTAGTTGACCAGGGAAGACCCGCGCTCGAACGCATTGTTCAAATGAAACTCACGGCTCCGGTCGTCGTTGAGAAACTCCGGCGGGCATTTCCGTTATTCATCTATTTGTCGCTTGTATTCTTGTTTGCTTTGCTCGCAATTCGAGGGGTTTTCAGTTTTGGGGATTGGAGCTCCAGTTCGTATCTCTTGCTCGGACTTCTTGCCGTCCCCATTCTTATGTGTGCCATTCAATTTGGCCTGGGTATGGTGAACTGGCTGACAACGGTGCTTATGCGGCCCAATGCATTGCCGAGGATGGATTTTCGAAATGGAATCCCCGCCGAGCATCGAACGTTGGTGGTCGTACCGACGATGTTGTCCAGTCCCGATTCCATCGATCGATTGCTGGAAGCCTTAGAGGTCCGATACTTGGCGAACCGTGACGCTTGCCTTCAATATGCTTTGCTAACCGATTTCGACGATGCAGATCAGCAGTCGATGCCCAACGATATGGAGTTCGTGGAGCAGGCGCGAAAAGGGATTGAGAGACTCAATCGGATGTACGCCGTGGAGGACAAGGACACATTCTTTCTGATGCACCGAAGTCGAAAATGGAATGAGGCAGAGAACGCATGGATGGGATTCGAGCGCAAGCGAGGAAAACTCGCGGACTTGAACGCTACCCTGCGTGGAGCCGTCGACCGTTTTTCGGACGTTTCGGGCAATCTCAGTCAACTGGTTGGGCTGCCCTATGTGATCACCCTCGATACAGACACGCAGCTACCTCGCGACGCAGCTCGCAAGATGGTCGAGGCGATGGCTCATCCATTGAACCGCCCAATGTTCGATCCAGCAATCGGGAGAGTCACCGTCGGCTATTCCATTTTGCAACCGCGCGTGGCCGTTAGCATGTCCAGTTCAAGGCGTTCTTGGTTTGTCCGATTGTTAAGTTCCGACTCAAGCATCGATCCATACACTCGGGTTGTTTCCGATGTCTATCAAGATCTCTTTGGAGAAGGCTCCTTTATTGGCAAGGGTATCTACGACGTAGACGCGTTCGAAAAGAGTTGTGGCAACTTTCCCAACAACGCAGTATTGAGTCATGACTTGTTGGAAAGCTGTTACGGCCGGTCTGCCCTGCTTAGCGATGTCACTTTATACGAAGACCACCCGTCAAGTTATGCCGCCGACGTCAGCCGGCGTCATCGCTGGATGCGTGGTGACTGGCAGATCGCTCGTTGGTTGCTTCCAAGCGTGCCGTCCCGAAGCAGTCCATCTGTTCCTAATCCGATCTCGGCACTCTCCCGGTGGAAGATCTTTGACAATCTGCGTCGAAGCCTGGTACCGCTGTCCATGTTGGCCTTACTCTTATTGACTTGGTTGTTTGCCTCGCCATCCGCAGCCATCGCGGCTACTTGGTTCATTGTGGTGGTTGTCATTGCGCCAAGAGTCATGGCCGCGTTGATCGATTTTGCTTTCAAACCGACCGACCTTTCCGTCGCGACGCACTTAAGCTCGGCTTTGCAAGCGACGCTACGTCCCACTGCACAGTGTCTCATGACGCTCATGTTTTTGCCCTATGATGTCTTCGCAAGCGTGGACGCCATTGTCCGCACTTTGGTTCGTGTTCATTGGACCAAACGACGTTTGCTCGAATGGCGGACGTCCAGCGAAGCAGACCGGAGCGCCCGTTCCGACCTGCTAGGATTTTGGCGAACGATGGGCTTTGCGCCGATAACAGCCGTAGTCGCATTAATCGGTATATCGCAATTAAACCCTGACGTTTGGGTCGCAGCGAGCTCGTTTTTGGCGATGTGGTTGATGTCCCCCTTGGTTGCATGGTGCCTTAGTCGGCCCATCCAATCCAAAGTCATCCGGTTGAAAGAGCAACAGCGCCTATTCCTTAGAAACATGGCTCGTCGGACATGGCGCTACTTCGAAGTGTTTGTGAACGCGGACGACAACTGGTTGCCACCGGATAACGTGCATGTGAACCCGAACCCAGTGCTCGCCTCACGGACCAGCCCAACCAACATCGGAATGGCCTTGCTGGCGGATTTGGCAGCTTATGACTTTGGCTATTGCTCCGTTGCGCGACTAGTTGAAAGGACGAAGAACACTTTTGGTACACTCTCGAAAATGGAGAAGTATCGAGGCCATTTCTTCAATTGGTACGATACTCGGACGCTTGCTCCATTGTTGCCTCGATACGTTTCGACGGTCGATAGCGGCAACTTGGCTGGCCATTTGATGGTGCTTGGTGCGGGCTTTCAACAAATAATCGAGGCACCCATTTTGCCCAGTCGGCTGTTCGATGGATTGCACGATACTTTGAGTGTTCTGTTGCAAGAAACAACCGAAGATGAGAATCGAGTCGGGCAGTTCGCAACGCGTCATGTTGGGAACGTTGGTTATCATCGAATTGCGTTGCAGTTGGAAATGCTTTCCCAACAAACTGTTGGCGTAAAAACGGCGTTTGACATTTTGCCGAGAATGCTAAGCGAAATAGCCGAACTGCAATTTCCAACGACGGCTAGCCCGGAAGCCATTTGGTGGAAAGATGCGATAGTACGGACCTGTGAAGAGCAACTCGCGGATCTACATTTGCTGGCAAATTGGGCCCAGATCGCTGCACCTGCAAAGGAAAACCTGGAAGGTTGGTCGTCAGAACTAGTTGAACGGCTTAAACAAATGCGGACCGAATTGGAACGCATGGGAAAGAACCCCACGCTGCGTAGTGTTGCCTCGCTACCGGAGTCGATATGTCCGTTGATTGATTCCATTCAGACTGGTTTGACCGCTAGAAATGGAACAGGAACACCCTCGGACAAAGAATTGCTTGAGTGGTTGGCTCAGTTAAACGAAGCCATGGTGACTGCCGCCCAATTCGCAGCCAAACGGATGCACGCATTGTCACAACTCAGCAGCGAGTGCAACGAACTTGCCCAGATGGATTTCAGCTTTTTACAAAGCAAAATGCGTGATCTGTTTTCAATCGGCTTTAACGTGACCGATAATCGGCTCGATGCAGGTTGCTATGACATGATGGCCTCAGAAGCACGTCTGGCTACCTATGTTCTCATTGCACAGGGGCAACTCGGCCAAGAGCACTGGTTCGCACTCGGTCGACTCCTGACAAGCACCAAAGGCGAACCAGCCCTATTGAGTTGGAGCGGGTCCATGTTCGAATACTTGATGCCCCTCTTGGTCATGCCAACATTTGAACATACTCTCCTCGACCAAACCTATCGAGCCGTCGTAGCGAGACAGATTGAATATGGTCGTCAACGCGGCGTGCCCTGGGGTATTTCCGAATCTGGGTACAATGCCTTTGATCTCAATTCGAACTACCAATATCGGGCTTTTGGCGTTCCGGGGTTGGGATTGAAGCGTGGATTGGCTGACGACTTGGTCATCGCGCCCTATGCCTCTACCATGGCGTTGATGGTATCACCAGATACTGCCTGCCGAAATCTTGAGCGACTAGCCCGAGAAGAACGAGCAGGTGGTTTCGGTTTCTACGAAGCGATTGACTACACGCCGTCCAGATTGCCGCCTGGAACCAGCAGTGTCACGATTCGGCAATACATGGCGCACCATGCCAGTATGAGTCTGCTGTCTTTTGCCTATGTGCTATTGGACAAGCCGATGCAACAACGATTTAATCTGGAGTTGGCGTTTCGCTCGACCGAACTGCTGCTACAAGAACGCGTGCCTCGAACCACCGTTCCGCTGTTCCCACATGCCAATGAAGCCAATGTGACGCGAGCCTCGACTGCAGAGGAGTCCGGAACCATGCGTGTTTTGACCGACCCAAGCGCTTCGGTTCCTGAAGTGCATTTGCTTTCCAATGGTCAATACCATGTCGCAGTAACCAGTGCAGGGGGTGGTTACAGCCGATGGCGAGGTTTGTCGATCACACGCTGGCGGGAGGATCCAACACGCGATTGTTGGGGAAATTTTTGCTTTGTTCGCGACTTGGATAGTGGCGTTCTCTGGTCGACATCTTGGCAGCCGACTGCGGCAGTTGCCAAAAAATACGAAGCGATCTTCACGCAGTCGCGGGCTGAGTTTCGACGAATCGACGAGCAAATTGAGATGCATACGATGATTAGCGTTGCGTCGGAGGATGACTTAGAAGTACGCCGAATCAAGCTCACGAACCGTTCAGATCGAGTTCGAAGGATCGAACTCACAAGCTATGCCGAGGTGGTACTGGCTCCGCAATCGCACGATGAATCCCATCCTTCCTTTAGCAACCTATTTGTCCAGACCGAATTGCTGCCATCGCGTAGCGCTATTCTGTGTACACGCCGTCCCCGTTCTGCCGAAGAGCAACCGCCTTGGATGGTTCATATGATGACATCGACCGGCACACAGGTTGATGAAACGTCCTTCGAAACCGACCGCATGAAGTTCGTTGGCCGAGGCCAAGCGATCGCAAATCCAACGGTATTTCGAAATCGCGATCCTCTTTCCAATAGCTATGGAGCAACGCTCGACCCGATTGTTAGCATCCGAAAAATTGTTCTTTTGCAACCCGATGAGACGGTCACGGTCGATGTCATTACAGGCGTGGCAGAAACCAAAGTCATCGCGACTGGAATGACGGAAAAATACAGCGACGCGAGCCTTGCAGATCGAGTCTTTGATTTGGCATGGACGCGAGGCCTGATTTTGCTGCAGCAACTCAACGCTTCCGAGGCGGATGCGCAAGTGTACGGACGACTTGCTGGCTCCATCATTTATGCTTCCGGGATGCGGCGCGCCAAAGCAAGTGTACTAATCCAAAATCGCCGGGGGCAGTCGGGTTTGTGGAGCTACGGCATCTCCGGTGACCTGCCAATCGTTCTCGTTCGAATTCGCGATCAAGAAAACTTGGAAATAGTTCGTCAATCCGTTCGGGCTCATGCGTATTGGCGAATGAAAGGTTTGAGCGTCGATCTGGTCATCTGGAACGAAGACGACTCGGTCTATCGGCAGTCGCTGCAGGAATCGATTTTGGATATTGTTTCAGCCAGTCCTGAGGCCGCTCTAATAGATCGTCCTGGAGGGGTTTTTGTCCGTCGTGGCGAGCACATGTCTGAGGAGGATCGGTCATTGCTTCAGACGGTTGCGCGCATAGTGCTGCAAGATGATGCCGGTACCTTGATCGATCAAGTCAATCGGAGGGTTCGCCCTGAGATCGCAATGCCACGCTTCCGGCCAAGCACTGCAAAAATGGGAATTGGGTCGACCCCAGACGTCGTAAAAAGACACGATTTGGAATTTGACAACGGGTTGGGCGGATTCAGTCGAGATGGTCGAGAGTATGTGGTGACGCTCAAGCCGGGCGTAGCAACACCTGCTCCTTGGGTAAACGTGATTGCAAACTCGAAAATCGGTACGGTTATTTCCGAGGCTGGTAGCGCTTATACCTGGGCGGAGAACAGCCATGAATTTCGGCTAACACCGTGGAACAATGACCCTGTGTCCGACACCGCTGGCGAAGCCCTCTATTTGCGAGATGAAGAGACCGGCAAATACTGGTCGCCGTCGCCATCGCCTGCTCGCGGAGGAAAAACCTACATCGCTCGACACGGTTTCGGGTACAGCATTTTCGACTATGCCGAAGATGGTATCACCACGGAGTTGTGCATTTACGTCTCCATAGACGAACCGATCAAGTATATCAGACTGAAAGTCACCAATAACTCAGGACGACAACGAAGCCTTTCTGTGACTGGCTATTGGGAATGGGTTTTAGGCGAGGTCCGAAGCAAATCATTGATGCACGTGTCGACCGAAGTTGATCCTGTCACCAATGCGATTTTCGCAAGAAATCCCTACAGTCCTGAATTTAGTGACCGGCTGGCCTTTGTGGATTGCAGTGAGACCAACCGCACTATTACCTGCGATCGAACGGAGTTTATCGGCCGAAACGGTACGCCTTCGAATCCGGCGGCTTTGCGTCGAACGAAACTATCGAATCGAGTTGGTGCCGGTCTGGATCCTTGTGCAGCCATACAAACGCAATTGACCATTGAGGACAATCAAGAAAGAACCGTCATGTTTACGCTTGGCTCCGCCAAGAATGAGGAAGAAGCGCGCCAGCTGATTCTAAAAACACGGGGAACCCATAATGGCTACAAGGCGCTCGAGGACGTGTGGCACTATTGGAGCCAAACGCTTGGGGCGGTGCATGTTGAAACGCCGGATGCGGCGGTTAACTTCTTAGCCAATGGGTGGCTCATTTATCAAACACTTGCCTGCCGCATGTGGGCTCGGTCAGGTTTTTATCAATCGGGGGGGGCATATGGCTTTCGCGATCAATTGCAGGATGCGATGGCACTCATTCACGCGGAGCCCAGTTTGTTTCGCGAGCAGATTCAGAGGGCTGCGTCCAGGCAATTCCGCGAAGGAGACGTCCAGCATTGGTGGCACCCGCCTGTCGGACGAGGCGTTCGCACTCACTTCTCCGATGACCTGTTGTGGTTGCCCTTGTCGGTTTGTCGGTATGTTCGTATTACTGGAGACACGGGATTGCTCGACGAGCAAATTCCTTACCTGAATTCGAGAGCATTACATGCCGATGAAGAAGCAAACTACGAGTTGCCCCAAATTTCAGACGATGTCGGCTCTGTGTACGAACATGCGTTGCGGGCAATTGATCGAGCCATGCAATTTGGAACGCACGGGTTGCCCCTAATGGGGTGCGGGGACTGGAACGACGGAATGAATCTAGTCGGCCAGCACGGCAAGGGCGAGAGTGTTTGGCTTGCCTTCTTCTTGTACGACGTGTTGAACCAGTTTGCTATTCTAGCTCGGCAACGAAACGATGGTCCCACCGCAGATAGGCTTGAGATTGAGGCGGGACGATTGCGAGGCAACATTGAGCAGTCCGCCTGGGACGGGAAATGGTATCGTCGCGCCTATTTTGACGATGGAACACCGTTAGGCTCAGCGGAGAATAGCGAATGCCAAATCGATTCGATTTCGCAAAGTTGGTCCGTGCTGTCTGGGGCGGGAACACAGGAACGTTCGGCCATTGCCATGGATAGCCTCTATCGTCGATTGGTCCGAAAAGAAGATCAATTGATATTGCTGCTCGATCCGCCATTTGACAAATCGAATCTCAATCCAGGTTATATCAAGGGCTATGTTCCGGGGGTTCGCGAGAATGGTGGACAATACACGCATAGCGCCATTTGGACGGTCATGGCTTTCGCGGAGATGGGACAGACGGACCGCGCGTGGGATCTTTTTTCGCTCATCAACCCCATTCACCATGGATCCACAGCCGACTCCATCGTCAAATATCGCGTGGAACCGTACGTGGTGGCTGCCGATGTTTATGGAGCAGAACCCCATGTCGGTCGCGGTGGTTGGACTTGGTATACCGGTTCGGCCGGTTGGATGTATCGACTCATCATCGAGTCGCTGTTGGGCCTACAGTTGGATGTAGACAAACTCCGCTTCAACCCCAAACCACCGCGTCATTGGCCTTCGTTCAAGATGCACTATCGTTATCGAGAAACTTTTTATCATATCACGATCAGCAATGGCGGAGATGGATCGAAAATCAAGTCGCTAACTATCGACGGCGTCGAACAGATTGAACACGTCGTGTGTCTAGTGAACGACAAAATGGATCACCAAATTGTCATCGGACTGGGATAAGTGGCTACCGCTTTCCCATCAAAAGTGTCGTGTCCCCATGTTTCCCTTGAAGGATCGACACCAACAGCCAAACGGCAAGAAGCGGTCGATCGATTCCAAGCGGGTGAAGGGGAGCTATTCTTGATCTCGCTCAAGGCAGGTGCACAGGTCTTATTCTAACTCCGGCAGGCTAAGTGATTCCCATGGATCCATGGTGGAATCCAGCCGTCGAAGACCAAGCGACCGACCGTGCCCACCGAATCTGCCAAAAGCGAGCCGTTACGGTTAATCGCATCGTTGCCAAGGATGCGATCGAGCAGCAGATTCTCGCATTGCATGCGGACAATCGCGAGCTGATCAGCGGCCTGTTAGATGGAGCCCATCGAGCCGGTCGCATGAGCACCGACAAACTGGTCTGCTGATCAAATTGAGCGAAGCGGAAAGCTAAGCCGGACCTTAATTCAATCGTCTGGGTGTTGTTCTTCGTCCCAACGGGACTCAAGTCAATAGCCAGTGGCGCGAGCCACTGGAATCGAACCATCCCGCATTCGAGCACCATCGGGGCGGAAGGGGATTGCAAATCGCGTCAGTCCCAAATGCAGTGCTCGTCGTATTCCAAGCCGTGTTCAAGCTATCAAGGCAACTGCCCTTGATGCGGATTCGAGCGGGGAACTGCCACCTGACGTTGAAAGAGCAGCGTTGGAATCTGCAACTCCTTCACGGGCCGATGCGTTTCTTGCTCCTGTGTCTATCGATGAACACAAGGATCCATTGGGACCACATGCTAGCCGCAATGGCAAGGGAAGTAGCGACAAGGGTTTTCTGGCGATGGCCGAAGCGGAGTATCTGGAAATCCTAGATTGGTTAGCACGCGACAAGGTAGCTGGAAAACGAGGTTCCACACCACTATCTGTACCACCAGTCTTGGAACGACTTAGCATCGAGCCGACGCTTTGGTCAGCCATGGTGAAGGATTTTGGAAGAGCGTTTAAGAACGTAGCCGGAACGGCAAAGAGTGTTTCAGAGGCTCGCAGTCGTAAAACGCATCGCAAGTTCTACCGAGCGCGAGTCTGAACTACGCTCTCGCGGCCGAATCCTGGTGCGTGCCCCATGGTGCAAATGCCAGCAAGGGTGATTGTCTGCGCTGATTTCGAATGATTTGACTCGAAACAGAGAGACTGAACCAATTTCGCGAGCAGTCCGCGCCGATTCTATCTCAATTCGAGGGTCGGGAAATCGAGACCTCACATATGAAAGTGTCGTGTCCCCATGTTTCCCATACCATGTTTCCCCCACCATGTGTCCCCACAGTACTATAACTCCGCAGTCGATCGTTGTCTCCTCAATACGCTGAAGGCCTGACACTCTTTCCAACAAATTTGCGGAATAGCTGTTGTGCCGGGGGGGGGGTGGGGGATACAATCACGGTTGAGACGTTTTCGCGGCTGACTACTTTGCTTGAACGCTCGTTTTAGAAAAAGGATAATGCACTTGATTCGAATATCAGAACATTGGCAAATCCTATTGGTATTGGTGATCGGTTTTGTCGTCACTGGTTGTGAGGGATCGAAACTCAACAGCGACAACGGTCTTGTGTCAAAAGCCGAAGTTCGACTCAATATCTCTTCAGATTCCGATCGAGTCGTGGAATTTCCAGTTGTCGTTTCAAACGTATCGGCACGTGACATCAGTATTGTTGGAATGCGAGCCGATTGCAGTTGTGCTCAAACTGACCTTCCTAAAATTGTCAAGGCAGGTCAGTCGGTTGAGATAGTGGTCCGCGTAGTTGTTGATGGGCTTTCGGTTCGTGAGCCCGAATTGCGCAGGCAAGTTTTGTTTGTCCAACAACAGAGTGGTTCTGGTTTGTTGGTTGATTTGGTTTCTGTTCTTAGAAAAGGAGATTAGGTTATTATGAAGATTCTCCTGCAAGTGCTTGGGTTGATCGCGTTGATATTGTCCTTGGCGAATACGAATGAGGCATTCGCCGATAAAGATCTTACTGTCGTTGTTTGTAGTGGATCTACATTGTGCGGCACGTTGAGTGCTGCTTGTTCAGCCCCCACGCCAAATTGTCTAAGGGGAGGAATCTACGATCTTTGTGGATGTCAGTAAGGGTTTATTGAATCTCACTTTGTTTGGTTCTTCCTTCTAAACATAAACTATATCGGCCATCATGTGCACTAACCACAGATCTGCGTGTGTAAGCACTCACTTTGTCTTTTGGATTTTGCACATCTGCGTGACTGGGATGGTTTGTGCGAATTGTAGGTGCTACGCGGTGGACTTGCTCGACCTTGAATTGAGAGAGGGCATCGCACGCGTTCAAACGAAATGCGAAGCTCTCCGGTCGAGTGGGACGTTTAAATATGAGGACAATACTTCCTATGAATTCTTCGATGATGATGGTAGGATGAAGAAACTGAATTTCCTTGTTCTTCGTGAATTGGCAATCGCTAATAACCAATTCTGTGCTACTTCTTCGAAAATCGTAGAAGGCAAAGTCGCTGCAGAAACGGTTCGAATCCTCAACAAGAGAAACATCTTTCAATGTGAGAAGAACGGAGACGGATATTCACTGTCGAAGGCAGCTCGAATTCGCCCCAACAGTAATCCATTTGAGATTGCAGAATACGGTGAACATCATTTTTTCCTTAATTGTGCGTTGCGGTTGACCCCCCCATATCTTCTGGACTTGTCCAACGATGATTTCCTTGTGACACGATGCGTCAAAACTGCCACAGGCTGGCACTGCGGTTTTGAGTTTCGAGGTTTTCCATCGGTGGCTCAAACCAACGGTGCTAAGTTTGACGTTGTATTTGATAGTATGTGTCGCGTTTCTAGTACGGTTCGAAACGAGGTCAAAGGCGGCGTTGAGATGAGAATTTTATATAGGGTCGAATACGCGTCGATCGACTCCGTCATTCCTGTCAAAATCGAAAACCAACGAACAGAGGGTCGGGCCGCGTATTCCTCAAAGGCCGTTCTGCACAAATTCCAGTACGAGAAATCAGATTGGAATTTGAAACGAGTTACGCCTGAGTTCTATGGCATTACACAGGCGGCTCTCGATGCCATGAGCCCACAACCTACTTCCGAAGCATTTTCCCTTCAGTTTTGGATCTGGCTAGTAGCGGCAGTATTGTGTTTTGCGATATCCGCTCTATTGACTCGAAAATCGCTCTTGTCACGCAGCAGTAATTGATTCGCCCGTAATGTTGGTGAAAATAGGTAGTCATGAGAAAAAAAGCGTCCACACTGATAGAACTGTTAACAGTGATTGCAATCATCTCCATCTTGGTTGCCCTTTTGCTCCCGGCCGTTCAAGCGGCTCGTGAGTCTGCCCGAAGCATCCAATGTGCTAACAAGATGAAGCAGATTGCTCTTGCGGCTCATATGCATGTAGACATTGCTGGTCGTCTGCCGATGGCTACGTCGAACCAAAATGCGAATCGATTTCAGGGATGGTACGCGAAACTATTTCCGTTTCTTGAAATGAATACGTTGTCGAGAGAAATCGATAGCGCTGTCCACCAATCAAGCGATGTGTTCGATCTTAATGTCCACACTCATTTTGGAACGCAAGTACCGTCGCTGGTTTGCCCGAGCGATCCGTCGGCGGCTCAGCCCCAAGTAAGTCTTCGTCATGGATTCTCAGTAGGTTTAACCAGCTACCAAGGATGCAGTGGAATTCGCAGCAGTCAAAGAGAAGGAGTTCTTTTCTATGGTTCATCTGTTCGGTTCAAGGAGATCACCGATGGGCTTTCGCATACCATTCTCTTTGGGGAACGACCTACTTTTCAGAGTTTCGACCTTGGTTGGTGGTACGCAGGAATGGGAATTGGAGACGGAACACTGGAACATAGCTTAGGAGTTGATGACTTGGTTCAAACGCATAGCGGTACCGTTTGTGATCGTGGATTTGCTCGTTTCCAAAAAGGGAGTGGGCTCGAAGAGTGTGATTTGATTCATTTTTGGAGCAATCACTCGGGTGGGGCTTGGTTCGCGTACGTTGATGGTTCGGTTCGGTTCCATTCGTACTCGATTGGCCGCCAAATTCTGAGCGCTGCTTCAACTCGAGCTGGTGGTGAATCTAATGTTTTGAATTGAATTCGAAAACAACTAACCGACTGCCTTGCATTTCCTGCCACAATCCCGGTTTTTGCTTGGAGGGAATATTAGAATATTGGGACACCACTTATTTTTGGGGGTGGTTGCGAGCAGGATTGGAAATTTTTATGCTGGGGTGGTATTGAACTTTCTTGTATCGGTCATGCGAAGGAGTGAATCATGGCGAGATTGGCTCGTGCTGAAATTTTTGACCCGTCGGAGATCGTTGCCGTACACCTCATTGGAAAAACGGTCCGCTCTTGCTACCTCATGGGTTTCGATGAGCGTTCCGGCAGGAATTTCGATCACCGAAAACGCTGGCTCGAAGAAAAACTCAAGCACCTTGCAGCCAATTGCGGAATAGACCTTCTGGCCTTCTCGTGTATGTCGAATCACTTTCATCTTCTGCTCAGGTCACGTCCAGACGTCGTTGCGACTTGGGACGATACCCAAGTTGCGCTGCATTGGTGGCAGTTGTGCCCGACCCGAAAAGTTAAATTGGAAATCAATGGAGAGTGGGTCAAAGTGCCAGCTGCCCCGACCGAATTCGAACTGAATGCCATCCGAAACGATCCGGTCCGATTGGCGACTATTCGCCTCCGTTTGAGCGATCTTTCGTGGTGGATGCGGCTGCTGTGTCAGTACATCGCCATGCGGGCTAATGGAGAAGACGGAAAGGGTCTGGGCAGATTTTGGCAAGGCCGCTACAAATCCGTTCGAATTCTCGATGAAGAGTCGTTACTGGCTTGTGCAGCTTACATCGATTTGAATCCAATTCGAGCAGACATGGCCGAAACTCTTGAGAAAAGCGATTACACGTCAGTGCAACGCCGGATTCAAGCTATCAAGGCAACTGCCTTAGATGTGGATTCGAGCGGGGAACTGCCACCTGACGTTGAAAGAACAGCGTTGGAATCTGCGACTCTTTCACAAGCCGATGCGTTTCTTGCTCCGGTATCTATCGATGAACGCAATGATCCACTGGGACCACATACTAGCCGCAATGGCAAGCGAAGTAGCGGCAAGGATTTTCTGGCGATAGCCGAAGCGGAGTATCTGGAAATCCTTGATTGGTTAGCACGCGACAAGGTAGCTGGAAAACGAGGTTCTACACCACTATCGGTACCACCAGTCTTGGAACGATTTGGCATCGAGCCCATGATTTGGTCAGTCATGGTAAAGGATTTTGGAAAAGCGTTTAAGAACGTTGCCGGAACGGCAAAGAGTGTTTCGGAGGCTCGCAGTCGTAAAACGCATCGCAAGTTCTACCGAGCGCGAGTCTAAGCAACGCTCCCGTCGTCCAGTTCTAAAATGTGTCTCGTGGTGGGAATGCGGGCAAAGGTGGTTGTCTGCGCTTATTGCGAATGATTTGAATCGAAATAGAGAAACAGGACACATTTCGCGAGCAGTCCGTGCACATTACCTCAAATCGAGGTTCGGGAAATCGAGATCGCACATATGAAAGTTCGTCTCACTCCCACTCATTGCTTGTGTGCTGCTGCCGTAGTTCTCATGTCACTTCTTTTTTGAAACGCAGAGGGCGCGGAGTACGCAGAGAAGAATTTTGTCTCTGCGGACTCTGCATTCTCTGCGTTTAAGACTTTAGTTTTGATCGCGGTAGTTGTTGACGATCCGATGGATTCCGTCCTTGAGAACCAATTCATGGAAGTTGCTCAAGAGCCCCACTTGCAGACCGGTTAAGCGAAGATGCGAGAGGACTTGTACTTTGTCGATCGGGTGGAGTTTTTCTTTGGCCTTGCATTCGACGATGACCAGATTCGCGACGAACAAGTCGGCACTTAACCCGCAATCGAGTTTGACGTCTCGGTAGACGACGGGGATTGGCTTTTCTTGCACGACAGACAACCCGGCTTTTTCGAGTTCGTACGCAACGCAAAACGCGGTAAGCAGATTCGAGAAGTCCGGGGCCGAGGAATTGATGGACCTTGATCGCCGAGCCGATGATGACGGAGGTGACGCTTAGGGCCACCACATATTTTTTGGGGGGTGGTTGCGAACAGGATTGGAAATTTTTATGCTGGGGTGGTTGTGTACTTTCTTGTATCGGTCATGCAAACGAGTGAATCTTGGCGAGATTGGCTCGTGCTGAAGTGCCAGCCGCCCCGACCGAATTCGAACTGAATGCCATCCGAAACGATCCGGTCCGATTGGCTACTATTCGCCTCCGTTTGAGCGATCTTTCGTGGTGGATGCGGCTGCTGTGTCAGTACATCGCCATGCGGGCTAATGGAGAAGATGGAAAGGGTCTGGGCAGATTTTGGCAAGGCCGCTCCCCATGCCTCCCCATAACTCCGGATGCTTGCGGGCGGATCTGACGAACAGAGCGATCGAGCTAAGTCGCCTATGATTTACCCAGTTTTTCAACGTATTCAACTTAGATTGACGCCGCCCAAGACCTAGCTGAGAATCTATAGTAAACTTAAGCTCCTATTAGCCTCCTATTCCCCTATTCCATTAATTTGACTTATGAGCATACTTCAGTCTCAAGATCCAGCAGTTTGGGCCGCAATTGAATCGGAAGCACTTCGTCAGCAGGAGGGGCTTGAAATGATCGCAAGTGAAAATTACACCAGTCCTGCCATTATGCAGGCAGTGGGTAGTGTGCTTACCAACAAGTATGCCGAGGGCTATCCGGGCAAGCGTTACTACGGTGGCTGCGAGTTTGTGGATGTTGTGGAGCAACTGGCCATCGATCGAGCGAAAGAGTTATTTGGCGCTGAGCACGCCAACGTGCAGCCTCATTCGGGCTCACAAGCCAACATGGCCGTCTATTTGTCGGCACTGGAACCAGGCGATTCCGTTCTAGGATTGGACTTGGCACAGGGTGGGCACTTGACTCACGGAATGAAGCTGAACATCAGTGGCAAGCTCTACAGATTTCATTCCTATGGCGTTGATCCGGTCAATCATCGCATTGATTTTGATCAAGTTGCCAAACTTGCAAGGGAACAGAAACCCAAGCTGATCGTGGCCGGAGCGAGCGCATATCCTCGAGAGATCTTCCACGATCGATTTGCGGAGATTGCCAAAGAAGTCGGCGCGAAGTTGATGGTCGATATGGCGCACTATGCGGGCTTAGTGGCGGCTGGGGTTCACAACTCGCCGGTACCCTATGCCGATTATGTAACGACGACGACGCACAAGACTTTGAGAGGCCCGAGAAGCGGATTAATCCTTTGCAAAAGCGAATACGCAAAGCCGATCAATAGCGCTGTTTTCCCAGGGACACAGGGTGGTCCTTTGATGCACGTTATTGCAGGCAAAGCGGTGTGTTTTGCTGAGGCATTGCTACCGAGCTTTAAAGAGTATGGCAGGCAGGTAATTGACAATTCGAGATCGCTAGCGGATTCGCTAATGACACAAGGCTTGAGGTTGATTAGTGGCGGGACAGACAACCACCTTGTGTTGGTGGACGTTACCAGCTTCGGCATCGGCGGGAAGATAGCCGAAAGGGCTCTCGATCAATGCGGGATTACAGTCAATATGAACATGATTCCGTTCGATACTCGCAAGCCCATGGATCCAAGCGGGATTCGAATCGGTTCTCCCGCCTTGACGACTCGGGGGATGGGAAACGATGAGTTCAAAACGATTGGGGCTTGGATTGCAACGGCGCTGAAATCGCACGACGACGCAGCTGTGTTGGAACAGATCCGTTCGGAAGTCAAGCAAATGACCAATCACTTCCCTGTCCCTGCGTCGGGTTTGGCCATCGCTGTTTAACTCTTGTGCAGACAAAACTCATGACCACACCACGCATACTCATCGCGGACGACAACGCCCAGAATCGTGAGCTGCTCGAAGCCTTGCTTGCCAAGATCGATTGCGATACGGAGATGGCCGTTGATGGCCAAGATACGTTGAACAAAGTTGAGTCGTTTCATCCGGATTTGATTCTACTGGATGTCATGATGCCGAAGCTGAATGGCTTTGAAGTCTGCCGCAAGCTTAAGGCCGATCCCATACGTTCTCGAATCATGATTTTGATGGTGACCGCACTGAGCGAGTTGGGCGATATCGAAAGGGCGGTCGCAGCAGGCACGGACGACTTCTTGTCCAAGCCGGTAAATTCGCATGAGCTTCAAAAGCGGGTTGCCAACATGCTCAAACTCAAAGGTACGGAAGATGAGCTAGCAAGGCTGCGAGCCTACATTCGGGAAATGGAAGAGCCAAGGTAGCATTGTGCAGAAGCAATCATCCAGCCAATCTGCTAGAGATGCAAAGCTGCTGGCGAGGATTCAACAGCTAGTTCCGATCGAGCATACGTCGACAAAGATCGCTGGCAGGGAATACCCGTGGACGCGGGTCGTCGATCCCGATTCGCTGCTTGTCAAATCCCTTTCTAAGAGTTGGGAAGGGACGGTGGAGTTGGATCCATTTTGGGCGGCCTCTTGGCGAGCGGCGCAAGGGCTCGACCAATTTCTTGGTACGCTCCCATGCTTGAATGGGATCCGGGTATTGGAGCTAGGGGGAGGCAGTGGCCGTGCTGGCATCTCTGCAGGTATTCGAGGGGCGGAAGTCCTCATTACCGATGCGGTGCCGACTGCCTTGATGGTGTGCAAATTCAACGCGAGGCAAGTTCCCGAAAATGTGCAGGTGAGGCTGTTGGATTGGCGAGACAGGAATACTCAGCTACATCCGTTTCCGATGATCATCGGTTCTGATGTGGTCTACGATTTCAAGTTGTTTCCGGTTCTCGAACCTTGTATGAGACGTCATTTGGCAGAAGGTGGGGTGGTTTATTTGAGCGAACCGCAGCGTCATACCGGGGATCGGTTTGAGAAGTGGATCATGGCGGCAGGTTGGCAGTGCACTTCGTCTTTTGTTGACCTGGGCGATGGTCAACGTCAGATCCGAATCTTTACGTGCCGACTGCATTGATTTTCGAGTACACACATGCCGGTTGTAGTGAATTCGCTGACTAGGTGAGCTTTGCGTTTAGCGATTCGATGGATTCTTTGCGGAACGTCGGCGTTTGATGCCGGATGACCGCGCATAGTGGTCTCTGACACACAATTCCAAACATGTAGCTCGCCAGGAGCGCACCGCGTTGAGTTTATGAATTTGAACGACATTCTAAGTTGGGTTTTGCATCTCGACCGGCACTTAAACGAGATGGTCGCGATGATCGGTCCTGAGTGGGTTTATGCTGTTTTGTTCGCCATTATTTTTTGCGAAACAGGGTTGGTAGTAACACCGTTTTTACCGGGTGATTCGCTTTTGTTCGCCGTGGGTGCCCTATGTGCCAGCAACGATGCTCAACTTGGTTTGCCGATCATGATCCCGATGTTGATTGTGGCGGCGGTAGGTGGCGATGCAATAAACTATTGGATCGGAGCAAAAATCGGGCCTCGGGTATTCCGAAGCGAAACGTCGCGATGGCTGAACAAGAATCACTTAATGAGGGCACAGTATTTCTACGAAAAGTATGGTGCAAAGACGATTATCCTTGCTCGATTTGTTCCCATTATTCGTACGTTTGCACCGTTTGTGGCTGGAATTGGCCGAATGCACTTTGGTCGTTTCTGGCTTTATAACGTCATCGGCGGAAGTGTGTGGGTCACGCTGTTTTTGGTGGCAGGCTATTGGTTTGGGAATCTAGAGTGGATCAAAGAGAATTTTTTCCTCGTAACGATCGGTATTGTCGGCGTCAGTGTGATTCCAATCGTTTGGGAAGTGGTAAATGCTCGCCGCCACGGGAAAAGACCGTAGTTTTTGAAGTGACCAGGGTTGAAAGGCTTTCGTGGCTGAATTCGTTAGAATCCAGAATGGCACGAAAATCTCACTATTTCAGCTCCATTAGGTTGTCGTTTGTAGTTAATGGCCGTCATTTTCTGCATTCGGTAATTTTTCAGCACTGAAATAGAAGCACCCCGATCGGCCAAGCCTGGTTTTTAACTTGGACAAAGGGGTGGTCGTCGTTTGACACGCTGGCTATGGCCAATAGAATGAATTGAACGAAGGTGTAGCCCTTCGATCGAACAACCCACCTCCCCTTGCTTATTGGACCCCAAACTATGTTCGGCCTTGGCGGTTATGAATTATTGATATTTTTGGTCATCGCCATGCTCCTTTTTGGGAGTGCGCGTCTGCCATCGCTAATGAGAAACCTAGGCCGTAGCGCGACCGAGTTCAAGAAGGGGATGCGGGACGACGATGCAGATCCGTCTACGGATCCCCCTAGCAAGAGCTTGTAATACTGCTTTGGCGGTGTTTTCAATGAAACCGTTCTCGAATCGTGGGCTTGTCGAGATATGCTGAGTGGAATCGGTACCTTTGAGATGGTGTTGTTTGGTATCGTTGCGCTAATGCTTTTCGGAGCGAAACTGCCGGAAGTTGCGAGAAATCTGGGCGGTACTTATCGCGGGCTGAAACGTAGCGTGGACGAATTCAAGCGGGAATTTCAAGCGGTTGAGACTTACGAGCCTAAGTCGATTCGCTTCGACAAGCCGGATGAACCTGAATCTGTGGAATCCACGGCCCCCAAATTTTCTCCGCCTCCGGCTGACGGCGATGATAAAGCTGGCGATTCAACACCAGTGTAGCACCGCACTCCGTGCCGTAGTTCTCGACGCAGGACTGTAGCACGGCATTTCGTGCCGTGGTTTTCGACGCAGGAATAGCCGACTTGCGTTAGTACCGGTAAATTTGGGTATTCTTGGTATTCTGGGTAGTCTGAACCAACTGGAGCAATTATTGAGTTTTCCTCTGAATTTTTGCTTTATTGAGTAATCGTTTGCCACCATTCGGGGTTGCAACAAAACCTCGACCATCTCAGAATCTCGGTGGCGTTGCAAATGGGACCTCAATTAGAAGGGTCTTCAAGGCCAATTGAATATAGGTGCATGCTTAATGGTTACGATCGAACCGCTTTCTTTTGAGCAACTCAATGTTGGCGATAAATGGACGAGTGCAGAACGAACCGTCTTAGCTGCCGATTTGCAGTCCTTTGCAAATCTAACGGGGGATCACGATCCTCTTCATACGGATCCTCAATTTGCTGCGAGTGGTCCTTTTGGCAAACCGGTAGCTCACGGATTGCTTGGTCTCTCAATCCTCGCAGGGCTTAGTTCGAAAGCCCCAGCGGTCCTGACGGCGGCACTAGTCGATATCCGGAGTTGGAGCTTTACGAAACCGATTTTTGTTGGCGATGTAGTACGAGCCGTTACCGAAGTCATCGATTTGAAGCCGAGAGGGAGGCGACATGGCGAGGTTCATTGGTATAGGCAGCTATTGAACCAAAACGGGGAAAAGGTCCAGGATGGAATTTTAGTTACCCTCGTTTCTAGACGGGTGCCGTTGCCGACCCGAAAATCGATTCCTAGTCCAACAAGAGCTATAGAGGCTCCAATTCAAAGCACCACTGAGGAAACTGTTGCAACTTTCTAGAACGAGAGCCAACAGCTCGGTGACGATCGGACTATGATGACGTTGGTTTTCACCTGAACAAAGGCAATGACTCAATATGCAACATTTGGACCACCTCAAGAATCTCGTTATCATGGCGTCCTCGGACGGGAACTTGTCTGAACGCGAGATCGCATTGTTGGTAGATCGATGCGGCGAAATGGGGCTAGACGAAGCCGATTTAGGAAAAGCGGTTGCCTATGCTTTGAGCGACGAAGCGTCCTTGAAGCTGCCGGTGGAAAAGAAAGAGCAAATCGCCATGCTTTCCGATTTGGTCCGCATCATGGCGGCAGATGGAAAGTTGAGCGAAGTGGAAAAGCGACTCTTTGCTTTGGCTGCCGCGAAAATGGGTATTGAGCGATCGGAACTGGATGATTTGATAGATGAGCTCGTTGGGAAAAACAACAAGTAATCCTAAGACCGATTCTTGCGAATGCAGACAAATTCACAACCCTCGGTGAAACGGAACAAGATGACGCTTCAAATCAAGCTTGAGGATTCCAGTTGCCGGCCGGGCCAATTGTTAAATGGAACGGTCGTTTGGCAATTTGATTCGCTTCCCACCAAGTTAACGCTGGAAGTCTCTTGGCAAACGTCTGGTAAAGGAACCGATGACTCAGAAACGATTTTTACCGAGGACTGGTCTCCCGAGTCCAATAGCGGCGAAAAGAAGTTCCAATTGCAACTACCACGTGGCCCCATCAGCGTTCATGGCAATTTGATTGCAATTGAGTGGCAAGTCGAATGCACCAGCAAACGCCCGCAAGCAACGAGTGTCATGCCCTTTGTATTGTCTCACCTTGACCAACCGATTCGACTGTCGCCAGTAAACTAGCCCGGATTATTAATTAACCGTTTTGCGCAAGCCTCGGTGGTCCGGTCCGACATTACCGGAGGCTCACGCCTTTCGGCTGATCATTAAATATCCGGTGAATTATCCGGGCTATCACTCTTGAGGGACACTTGGACGACATCTGAGTGAGCGAGGGCCTCGCTCGACCACAGTTAGAAGCTATTCCGTTTTTGCTTTAAGGAGCACGATACCAAAGTTCGATGTGTCTTGGTAAGAATCGTTTTCAGCATGATTCCATTTCGAAACCCCACCACGCGAACCGGTGCCTGGGTCGTCGTTTAGTTGAAGCTCAAGCCCCATCTTGGTACCGCCTTCTCGTTTTGCGAACGATAATCGAACGGACATTTCAACCAAATAGCCACCATCGATTCGCTTGACGGCAGCTTTGAGGTTTTCTTCTTTGTACCCTTCGCCTGCTCCGGAAAGTTTACCTTCGCAGGAGACACGATACTGAACGTCATCTTTCTGATAGGCGCCAGCCCGTTCATGGAGTTCGTCGACAAACAACTCGATGGAATCTTGTTCGTAGGCATTGTCTGCCTTTGTGGAGAGCTTTGAGTCTTTGACTTGCCAGAGGGCGTATAGATAGTCTTTGTCCCACATGAGCTTTACAGTGCCCGTCGCCACATCGGCCTCTGGCATGCTGGTTTCCGATTTCGCGATTTTTTTAACTTCGACGGCAGGCACCGAATTCCAAGCGTCGTCGATTTCCCCGTCGATTTTTGGTGTTCCGAAGATAGCCGAAGCGGTTGGTCGTTCCGGTTTTTTGCCGACGTCCTGGGCTGTAGCGATAGAAACGAATACGGTAAAAGCCGAAAACGCAGCGAACTTAAAAGATGCGTCAGCGAGGGAGAGGATTCGCACGATGTAACTCCAAACGAGAAGAGAAAGGCAAGAAAGCAACAGAGGATTGTCTATGATCCATTCTCGACTGTCAAATGGGCAAGCGGCAGACTGCTATCTACGTGGCCAGTCTTGCCGAAGGAGCCAAATCATCGCCCCTATCGACTGGGACTAGGCTTTGTCGGTAGATTGCTCCATTGTTTTTATCAAAATGCACTTCGAGCATGGAGATGTGGCGAATGGGTTTAGGTCAATTACTAAGGCGTTTTCCTAGATGGAATGCGGCGTATCGAGGGTATCGCGAATTCAAACATATGCAGCGGCCGCCAATCAAGACTCCAGGCGGTTTTTGGTTTTCCGGTAACAAGCTCATGCAGTCGGGTGCGTTTGAACCTGAGGAAACTCGAATCGTTGGAGAATTGCTAAGCCACGTCGACGTCTTAATCAACGTTGGAGCCAATATCGGGTACTACTGCTGCATTGCCTTACAGCAAAAGAAACGGGTAATCGCGTTCGAACCGATGCCGCGAAATCTCGAGTTTCTCATGAAGAATATCATTTCCAACGCTACCGAGGAATCTATCGAGATTTTTCCTCTGGCCCTTAGTTCTCGCAGTGGAATTGCAAAGTTCTTTGGAGGTGGGACCGGAGCCTCTTTGATCCAAGGTTGGGCGGGACAGTCCGATGAAGACCTAACTCTAGTGCCGATGTCAACACTCGATACGGTGCTCGGTCATCGAATGCACGGCACGCGCTGCCTAGTCGTGGTCGACGTTGAAGGTGCGGAACTGGCCATGCTCCAAAGCGCGTTCAAATTGCTTTCGAATACGCCAAGACCGATATGGCTTGTTGAAATCTCGGTAAACGAGCACCAACCAACCGGTATACTTATCAATCCAAACTTGGTAAAGACATTCAAGATTTTTTTTGATGCCGGCTATCGAGCTACTACCGCTAATCGAGAATCTCGAAGTATTCATTTGCAGGAAGTGCAACAAGTAGCTGCAACTGGTATCGATACACTGAAAACGCACAATTTTGTTTTTCGCTATGCCGAACAAGAATAGACATGCCAAGTCCACCGACATTGAACTTGTTGTCCCTGCTCAGACCAAGAACACTTCTGCGTGTTCTCAACGGCGGCCCCTCCTTTGTTCAAGATTTTCTTCGATTAAAGAAGCAACGGGGCACGGACAAGACATTTCCATTTGGTCCTATCAAACCCATCACCTTTGAGCGGCATGATGAATCGGGCACCATGTCCGGCCACTACTTCCACCAGGATCTTCTGGTAGCCCGAAAGATCTACCATGCGAATCCGAAAAAACACGTGGATATCGGATCGCGGACCGACGGCTTTGTGGCCCACATTGCCGTATTTCGTGAAATAGAAATCCTCGATATCCGCGAGCAAAAAAGTAACGTCAAAAATATCCGTTTCCGACAAGCGGACCTGATGCAACTCCAAGAGCCTATGCGGAATTATTGCGATTCTATTTCTTCACTGCACGCCATCGAACACTTTGGGTTAGGAAGATACGGTGATCCGATCGATTACTTTGGCTACAAGAAAGCCATCGCTAACATAACGCATGTGCTTCAAAGCAACGGCACATTTTATTTTTCAGTTCCCATTGGTCCTCAACGGATCGAATTCAATGCCCATCGAGTCTTCTCGGTCGGTTACTTGTTAGAACTTCTCGGCGAACACTACGACGTCCGCAGCTTTTCGTTCGTCAACGATGCAGGCGATCTTGCTGAGGATGTGAAGCTAACCCCGAACGAGGTAGAAGTCAACTTTGGTTGCAACTACGGATGCGGGATTTTTGAATTGGTGAAGCGGTAAGTGGTAAGCGGTAAGAGGTAAGAAGGGCGTGGTTTTGCTTGAGGGAGTTCCCTCATTGTCGCCTTTCGCTCCGCGAAAGTGCGTTTACCGTGCCCACTTTCGCGGAGCGAAAGGCGACAATTTACGCACTAGCGTGCACCTTCTCGTTGCATGACGAGAGTTCGATCGAGGGATTTACCGGAGAAGAAGAGTGCAGGAGCGAAGAGCCCTCGATCCAGCGGCAAACGAATCCGAACGCTTACCTCAGGCGTGGAGTTTCTAATTTTCTTAGGGGACACATCGATGGTGGCCCCGGAAACGCCGATTCGGCTTAATACACTTCTCGCCTTGTCTTGAATCTCGCGCTCCGTTGCGCCAGGAACAATTCCATGCCTAGCTCCTTCGTACAAAGCATTCTCAACGGTGTGGCGAATCATGGACACGCGACAGAATTCGAGCGATGCAAAGAAGAAAAAGAAAACCAGACCCGAGGTAATCGCCATTTCGACCATGGCCGCTCCACGTCGACTTCGGCGGGCGCAACGGACGCTCGTTTTGGAGTTGTGATGCAAGTATAACATTGTCTTACTCCGTAATAATCGTACTGAGGGTCAACGCGATCTCTGTAAACACTTGCCGAAGCTGTGCACCGTTGTCTGCGTGGAAATACCGTCCATTGCCTATGGTAGCCACCTCGCGCATGGCTGCTCTGTCTGCGTCCGTGCCGAAGGTTATGGAGTGAATGGTTGTACCCTTTGCTGCTTGCTCTGTGGCAGCCAACCGCGCTGGTCTACCTCGATTTTGCAATCCGTCCGTCAATACAATCATGGTTCGCTCTACAAAGTCTCGCGATCTTCCTCTCGCCATGATCTTTCCTCCGGCGTCGATGCCGCCGGATATGTTCGTGAAGCCGGCGACCGGCATGGCTGCCATGGCGTTGTTGATCAGCGTTAGGTTTTCGGTGAGTTGGACATCTTCGGATTCGGTGGTGGAATAGGATGCCAACCCAACGCGTTCCTCCACTGGACTGCTATCCAAGACCTGCGTAAAGATCCCAATCGCCGAGCGCAATTCATTGAATTTGTTGAAGTCCAACATCGATCCGGAGCGGTCAACGACCAATACGATATCTCGTTGGATAAAGGTAGCCGTGCTGAATTCCTCGGGTTGGAATCCTTGCACGCCAAAGATTCGGCCAAAGAAGAGTTGCACGTTGCCCGACAGAGAACTATTGGTTCGTTGGCCGTTGACTCGAACACTATTGGCTGGAGTGCCACCTGGAGTGAAATCGAATCGTCCGGAGTTTCCCTCCTGGGACCGTCCAAACACCAAATCACTATCCTTCAATTGTAGCCCTTGGTTCGCAACCTTATTCTCGCGGGCAATCTCTTTGCCGCGAGCAATCGCGGCATTGACGTCCTGAGTTCTCGCAAGTGTTTCGGCTGCCGCTTTGGCTGCCGCGTCGGTTGCCGATCGCAATTCGGACTTAACCAAGTTCATGTAGGCGATATCGACCGAGAAAGCCACGGTAACCAAAAAGGCAAAGATCATTACACAAATCAGAACAAGCATCGCACCGCGACGCTGGCGTGAGCGTTTGCGAGTCTTGATGAAAGCGGAGTGAATGGAACCGATTATTGAATGGGTTTTCGTGTTCGTCATGGTATTGATTTGTCTCTAGTCAGAAACCGAATTATTCCTTAACCATTACGGTTCGAACGGTGGTGATTCGGTCGGCGATTACATTTCCAAAGAACGGGCTATTGATTTTGTAGGAAGCACTCACTTCGACCACAACCGAAGAGCCACGGGGCGCAGTCTGGAGGTCGGCAGGCGTGAATCGAATCGTCGAGCCTCTTATTTGCCTTGCCGTTAGAACATCTTGAGCACGGTTAGTAGCGTTGACTGTGGTTGCACCGATTCGAATCGCTTCTCGAATCCCTTCGTAGGCGCTTGTCGTGAGTGCTTGCCTTACAAATATGGCACTTGTGGCTTCCATGCTCCCTAGAATCAAAATCATGATAACGGGCATGCAAACAGCAAACTCAACGAGCGCTGCACCACACCTTGAATTCTGGGAATTGCATCGAGGCTTTTTCACGAACGACACGATTATCTCCTAGCAAACGCAAACATAGAATTAATGCTTTTCGGTGACGGAAGTCGAGTCCACGGCCAACTTCTTCGCAAAAGCTCGATTCAAATCGACGGCTAACGACTTCCAAAAGTCTCCATGTCGAAACTCAAGGGCTTTCGGTGTCTGCCCGTCAGCAATTTGTGCGAGAGCTCGCCGTACGCGGACAATTGGGCCTGCAAATCGATTCGAAAGTTTCACAGCATCCAAGATAAATACGGGAGCCAATGCAAAGGACACCAGCAGGAATGGAACGACGCGCTGCCAAGTTAACGCAAAGGTCTCTGACCAAGGCTCGGTCGGAGTATCCATCAATTTGGTCCAGAGCGTGATCGCCATAACATTGGCAACCATGAACAGTACCCAATGTGCGCTTAGTCGTCGAAGAAGACTCGATTGCACTTCTCGGTCGACATATTTCTGAAGTCGTCGCTTTGCCATTTTTGATACTCAAAAAACAATGGGTGATGTTAGTGCGAAACTAGGATTCGCGGTTTACTAATGAAACCTAGGTCGAGAATTTTCCTGGGCAAATTATTTCCGTTACTTTTTGCCAGTAACGCGGCGGCGAAAGCTACTCTTGACGGTGTGAAACGATCGATGCTGACGTCGAAGAGACCGATGCTTACTTCGAAGAGACCGTCAAGCAAGTCACCCTCTATCGGGGAGACTGAGAAGCATTTTTTCATGTGTTTCGCTACCACTGGCTTCATGCCAGTGTGGCGATAATTGGCAGCTACAAGCATCACATGATGGGCTAGACTCATTGGTCAAAATGCTTCACGGGGTTGCTCCCGGCCAAAGGGAGGGTGGCTAAGCTTGGCCAAACCACCAGCGGTTTTTTTGGTTGCGAACCAAGCGATTAACGTAATCGCAATGCCGACACTGAGCGTACACCAAGCACTGGAATAGGAAAGTTGTCCATTGTTGGACTCGAGGGCCCAAGACAACATCGAAGGTACATTGGAACCGCGACTGGAATGGGCTGCGAGGAGCATCGAAATGCTGTTATGAACGCAATGGAATACAATCGTGCAAGCGACACCGCCAGTCCGAAATGCGAGCCATCCAAGAAGCATGCCAATCACCGAGGCTGTAATCGTTTGTTGCAGGACGCCATGCGACAGACCAAACAGTATTGACGTTAATAATATCGCGCGGACATGCCCACCGTCCCTCTGAAGTCCGGCGAACAGGAACCCCCGAAAAACCAGTTCCTCGCATACGGCTGGAATGAGAGCCAGCACTAACAGAACGCCCCAAATCGGGGCGCTTGCAATGATCGAATCAAACTGCATGAGCATTTCAATCGTCTGCTCTCCGAGTTTGTATTCGGCTCCAACCAATGACGCAAAGGCTGCATACGTAGGGTGCAAACTAATGGCGAGCAATGCAGCCATAATCATCTCCATGGATCCTGTTCGATTCAGTCTAAGGGACTTCCGGACTGAGCGGGTTAACATGGTTGCCATAATCAATGCCGGGGCAAGGATCATGCCTATCTGAATGACAATGGTCGATTGAACAATGGAAAGCCAACTCAATGGCATTCCGCTCAACGAAAGCCTTCCAAAGAACAAGCACACTAAAATGAGCAGACCGCAGAGCAAGGACTCGTTGGGAGTTGGGGTGTCCTCGCGTTGCCGCCATACATTCCGAATCCATTGCGACATGGAGGATCGTTCGCTGTCACGAAACATTACGTTCTCACTCTCGAATTGCCGCACCGCCCATCGAACCGCAAGCAAACAACATAGAACGGTGACGGTTGCCACGGTGGGCAAGTGGAGTAGTGCGTGCATGTACTCTCCATCCATCAACGCCCGCGACATCAGTACTGCACCTGTAATGGGAACAATGCTTGTGCCGGGCGAAAGCAGTACGCCTGGAATCATCGGAAGCATAACGAGAGGCATGCCGACCAGGAGAAGCGGCATCAGGTAATATTGTCCCTCTTTCGTGCTGCGAGCAAGGCACGCCACGGCCAGGGCCAAAGCGCTAAACATGGCTGAAATAGGAATGACCAGGAGGATCAACCACCCCATGGAGTGCAGCGGCAATGGTCCCATGGCCGCCACCATATCGCTGGCACCCAGTCCGGCGAATCTAGACATCACAATCGAAGCCGTCGTGTGCATACTTGCGAGATTCAATAGTGCTGTTCCAATGCTAAAGCACATGACCGTCAAGAGTTTACCCCAAACGATCTCTTTTCTTCGAGCAGGACTACAGAGAAGCGTCTCGAGCGTTCCGCGTTCTTTTTCGCCTGCGCACAAATCGATCGCCGGGTAGAAAGCTCCCGTCAGTGCCCAGACCAGCATGACGAAGGGCAGGATTTTGGACCAGACAATCGCACGCTTCATTTCCGCGTTCGAAACATCTAACTGCTTTACGCGAGGCGGATCCATGATGGCTGCTCCTAATTCGGAGACCTGCAAATGAATTCGAAGCCAGTTCGAGTGCCAGTCGTTCATTCGTTCATCGAGGAACTTAACCGCCAACTGGGAGCGTTCCCATCGTTGATTGCTGAGAACAACCAAGGCATCCTGCGAGATCGATTCCTTGAAACTGGATGGAACCCAGAGGACAACATCCGATTCGAGTTCCCGTAAGAGTTTTTCGGCCGCAACCGGGGCGCTGCTTTGACGAATTGCATTGGCTGCTGACTCAATAGTGCTGGATGCCACGACAGGCAATTCCGATTGTTCAAACGTTCGAATCAAGTCATGGTCTGCCGACATTTTCTTCCAATGAATTTTGTCGTTTGCAACTTCCGTGATGAGCGGAAAGTCCTTTGGCCAGTTTTCGTAGCCAACGACACCAACTGTAACATGCTGTTCACGATGGAATTGGGCAACCTGCATCATCACCATCCCCATCAAGGGATAGAGCAGGAGTGGCAGTATACAGATCGTGAACATGGTGCGCCGGTCTCGCAACTGGTCTCGAACTTCTCTGTGGAAGATGAGCTTTACATGTGACCAATTCATGCTGACCCCACGTTCAACGCGTTTGCAATCGTTCCGCTGAGCGGCGTAACTCCCAAGCAGGCTTTTGGTCGCGGCTCGTTGTCACCCAGCATCAGCAGTTGAAAGAATAATTCTTCGAAGTCGTTCTGTTGGTGTCGCTCGGCTAGATCTTCGAGCGTACCTGAGTCGACGACTTTCCCTTTGTAAATGATGGCGACGCGATCGCACAACCGTTCCACTTCTCGCATGATATGGGTCGAGTAAATAATGCATTTGCCCTGATCTCGCAGATCCATCACGATGGATTGGAGCGCTCTGGCCACCATCACATCGAGCCCCAGCGATGCTTCATCGAAGATGAGGACAGGTGGATCGTGGATCAAGGCTCGTGCGATCGAAGTCTTTTGTTTCATTCCGGTTGACATTTTTGCGCCCGGACATTCCTTAAAATCTTCCATTTGGAGTTTGCGAAAAATCTTTTCCATACGTGGGTACAGATGGTCGTCCGGCAGCGCATACAATCGACCAAAGTACTCCACCAGTTCCCAGGCACTCATGCGATCGTAAATCGCGGTGTTGTTGGACACGAATCCGATCGAATGGCGAACGTAGTCCGCTTGTTGAGTCACGTCGAAGTTAAAAACACGAACCGAACCTGATGTGGGTTGTAAAATGGTTGCCAGAATTCGAAGGGCAGTCGTTTTGCCTGCACCGTTAGGGCCAAGCAATCCAAATACTTCCCCGGCTTTGGCGACAAAACTCACGTTGTCTAGAGCAACAAACTCACCCTGGTTCGCGTCTGGGTAGCTCTTGCAGAGGTTTTGAACTTGAACAAGATCCATCGATCACTCAGTGGGAGATAAGGCACAATGAAAGAATAAGGAATAGATCTTCTTCAAGTCTCAATTTTGGGAATGTTCTCAGTGTAGAACGGCACTCCGTGCCGTTTGTCTCGGCGCGGAACGCCGAGCTACTGTTGGTTGCAACTCCGCCATGTAGTCTTGTAGAATCACGCAAACACTACCTTGTCATTTACCTCAGTCAGAAAGACCAAGTATGAATCGCTGGTCACGAATCTTTAACAAATGCAGGAAGAGTCAATCCAAATGTGGCAATCGTTGCGAACGGTAGGCTGCCTCCGCTTTCTTTGTCGCTGTTGGCACAATCGCGTTAACCGTTACCGAAGGAAATAGTCATGTCCGGAATTTGGAGTTGAACGCCGTATCCTTCTAAAAGTTTTGAGGTCGATTTGCATCTACGGATACCAAACCTAAGCTTGCAGACGAAACCAATTTCGAGGCTTGATTGCATTTGGTATGCAATCGGCCCGCTCCCCCAGCAAAAGACCAGCAGCATGCCCAAAACAATCGACATCCGAAATCTAAACGAAGTCCTCGCCAATACGCAATTGCCGGCTCTGCCAACGAGCGCGATGCGACTGCTGGAGTTGTCTCAAGACCCAAATAATGGACCCGCCGAATACGCCAAACCCATCGAAGCCGATGCTGGATTGATGGGGCAAGTACTACGCTTTGTCAACTCCTCGTACTTTGGCTTCTCAAGGGAAATTGCATCCATCCAACAGGCGCTAACGCTGGTCGGAGTTCGAACCATTAAAAACTTTGCTCTTTGGAGCGCTGTCTTCTCTTTGGTACCAAACCCGAAGTTTGGTCCATTCGATTTAAAGAGCTTATGGCAAGATTCGTTGCGACGGGCTGTCTTCGCTCGAAGTCTAGGACGCGAGCTCCGACTATCCAATGCAGAGGACCTTTTTGCCGCAGCCTTGCTACAGGATATGGCGATTCCACTGTTGCTCAAAGCACTGCCCGAACAATACGAAGGGCTTGTAGAACGACGCAGCAAAGAGCGACTTCGATTGTCCTCGCTGGAAAAGGAGCTGTTTGGATGGGATCATGCCCAAGCTGCAGCCGCTTTGTGCAGAAACTGGCGCCTTCCAGAAGAATTTGCAATCCTCATTGAACGTCATCCCGCCTTGGACGAATTACTGGATGGCCCAACGCCCCGAATCGACGCTGCCTGCGTTGCTCTGGCGTCGCTGTTGCCCTCGTGCCGCGATGATCAATGGGATGACGATTCTGAGTTCTTGAGCGGCATCGAGCGTGTCACTGAGTCGCGCAGTGTAGATCTAACGCAATTGATGGCAGATGTCGACAAGTCGTTTGAGGAATTCGCCCCAGTGCTGAAGATCCAAGTCCCAGACAAGAGTCTTTCCGACTGGCTAAGCGAATCGCCCGCCTCGGTCTAATTCTATATAACAACCCGACGCGTAAGTTTTGACGTTGCGCTATTGTGTTTAGGGCCGAAGGCCAGTTGGTTTGCCTAGCCCAGGCGAAAGGCCTGGGACTAGGCAAAACGCGATCACATTCGGGCTGAAGGCCCGTCCGTCTGTCAAATTGCAGGGCCTTCAGCCCAAACTGATATCGTGTTTGCGTGTCCCCCAGGCCGTTGGCCTGGGCTAGGTAAATGGCTGGGCCTTTGGCCCGAAATACATCAAAACTTACAGCATCAAAACGTACAATTTCAAAAGGTGCGTATCCCGACCCTGGCGTCAGTCGGAGAAAAAAGCTCTGAGCGGAAGGAGTTCCTTTCACACTCTCTGGCTCAGGGCCCGTGAACGGCCCGTGAACCATTTTAAACAGCAAGTGTCCGTATGCTTTATGAAGCATGATAGACCGAACAACGGACACCAACGACTGGATCGCAAAGCCTTACAGCTTTGCTCGCAGGTTCGTTATGCGTTGGAATACGCGATCAACTCCGTTATGCAAGGTGAATACGGCTTGACGGTTCTGGAGGTAGTTCCAGCACCAAACACTTCTCATCTACTTGTCTTGGTTCAGTCGCTTGAGGAAATGTCCTTCGACAAGACCATGCGGCTAGAAGCCGAGTTGAACTCGCACGTGAACGCGCTGCGGGCTGCTGTCTCTGAGTCCATTCATCGTCGAAAAACACCAGGGCTTTCCCTTCAAATTGTGCCTGGCTTGCCAAAGCCTCCTTGAAGCGGAGCGTCACTAGGTGCCAGGCACGAAAGGTGCCGGGCACGAATGGTGTTGTCCAGGCCGTTAGTACACGCCGTCCATTATTATCCCTCTAGAGCAGACGGTCAGAGCCCTCGGCATAAAGCCGACGGCATGGCAATGCCCCCGAGTTTAACTCGGGGGATATTTACCATCTCTCTAGAATAGATGGTCAGAATCCCCTGGCGTAAAGCCAGCGGCATTCTCACGAGGATAGTCATCGATTCGCATTGTGCGAGCCTACCGAATCACGATCTTCCCATTCCAGATTGGTGATGAGTTCAGGAGTTAGTGATAAGAGAACAGTGGAGTCAGCCGACCTATTTATTCGCGGTTAAAGCAGATCGATTGTTCCGGTTTTCCTGTCCGAGGGGCACTTCATGTTGCGATTGTCGCGAACTTGCCGAAAACAAGTTTGTTGCGTTTTGAACGGTGCGTTCTGCTCCGAACAAGCGGGACGTTTGGTTAGCCTGCACAAGGAGGTGCCGGGGTGTTTCATTGCTTATCAATACGAAGTTTGACTCGCGGTCTTTGCGTTGTCCTCGCCGTCCTTACGACTAGTCTTGCGATTTCGTTTGGCCAGATAGAGTCGGATCCATGGAACGGGCAGATGGTCCAGGTGACCTCCAATCAAAATGCCCTGGATAGCAGCGGACCGCAACGCTTCAAGCCCGTTGTCGGGCTCAATGTTGGAGGCATCTGGCTAAGCCGAAAAACACCCGATGCCCAAGATCTGGTTTTCGATCAGAATGGTAACGTTTTATCCGACGCAAACCAGCTTCGTGGTTCGAAAGGGGACGGACTCGATATCTCTCTCAGTTTTTTCAACATCTTCCGAGAGAAGCCAGTCGATTTCGAAATGCGGTTCTTTCAAGCGAGCGGAATGACGGCAAATCAAACTCTTACGGCCACTCAGGTCATTCCCTTGTTTTATGATGGGGTACCGATTACTCCCACCAACTCGAACAATCTTCTCTACGATAGTAAGATTCGCAGTTTCGAAGCCAACTTGGTTTACCGAACGCCGTTTCGAATGCGATTCCTGAGTGGATTTCGGTATTTCGAACTCGATGAAATCTACGACGTAGTGGATAACGTCTCCTCTGGAAACGGAACAAGAGTAGGCTTCTTTTCTCGGGCTGAAAACACGATGGCAGGGGGGCAGATTGGAGCCGAAGGAACCTTGGTCTCGAATGATAACGGGCGAATTTTTGGCTCCTGTAAATGGGCTTTGCTCAGCAATGACGCCAAAGGAGCGGCAGAAGCTGCCAACAGTTCCGGCGCTCCTCTTTTGGCGTTTGCGGGCGATTCGATCGCATCGCAACTGCTTGATTTCCAGCTAGGCGGATCGTTAAGTCTATCACGCTGCTTTTCGATCTATGCAGGCTACCAAGGACTCGTTGCTTCCGATCTTGGATTGGTCTTGGAACAAAATCGCAACGCCGACGTCTTTGCTGGCACGAATCCAATCTTTACCTCCGATAGCCAATGGCATGGATTCCGACTCAATGCCGTGGCGACTTGGTAAACCGCCACGACATCGGGGCACAAGTCGAGCTTTCTGGAACAATCGCTGATAAGGTAGGAAAATGAAGGGTAGGAAAATGAGTTTCCAAAGAATTTCCCTACCCCTAATCTTCCTATCGGGTTTTCAATCCGATCGGAGCAAGGCTTTTTTCAATCTAATCGTTCAGGTCGAATTCTTTAAATGAAAAACAAAAAGGCCTCGCGTGTTTTGCGGGGCCTTTTTTTATTTAAGCAGTGCTGCGTCGGTCGGAGCCTCACCCTCCCGGTCAATGAATTGGTTGGGAAAAGTCGATGTGAACATGTTTGCCGGGATGGGGCGAAGCTCCTGACAAAAGCCAAGTATAGCGAAATTATAGAGTTATAAAGGGTTTTCTTAAACTCCGTAAACTTGTTATAATTCCAGCATGAATCAGATAACCAATCCATTATCTCCTGGGGCAGCGGAAAGGCTATTCGATTTTCCTTCGATCGGGCCGCTGGACTATGTGGCCGCAGAGCAAGCGTTATCAAGACCAACCCAAATCTTGGACGTACAATGGGACCAAGAAGCTTTGGACAATGTAATATCGTCGACTCGTGGTTATCCCTATTTTCTCCAAGAATGGGGCAAGCATGTTTGGGATTTGGCCAGGGCAAGTCCCATTCAACGAATCGATGTCGAGCGTGCAACTCCGATCATTATTGCGGCGTTGGATGAAAGCTTTTTTCGAGTTCGATTCGATCGGCTAACGCCATCAGAGAAGCGATACATGCGCGCGATGGCACAACTCGGAGAAGGCCCGCATCGCTCTGGCGATATCGCTGAATTGTTGGAGAAGAAAGTTACGGCGCTGGGCCCCGTCCGAAATAGCCTTATTGGCAAAGGCATGATTTGGAGCCCGGGACACGGCGACACAGCTTTTACGGTCCCAATGTTTGACGAGTTCATGAAGCGAACAATGCCGCAATTGGATCGAAGTTGAGCTTGAAGCGAATGTTCAAGCGCAAATCCGATTAATTTCAAGCCGAATCCGCCAACGCCACTGGACTGGGAAAATGTCACTACGTTTCGAAGTAACCATCCCGGCAGTGCGCAGTTTTGTCTTGCGGATGGCTCCGTCCGGTTCATTGGCGATTCGGCGGATCATCTGATCTATCGCGGAATGTGCACGCGGAGCGGCGGAGAAGTCGCCGGGATTCCAGATTGATGGTCGAAACAGAAAGTGTTAATGGCGTTTTTGAAGAAAAAACAGTTGAGTTGAGACCACGTTGCACCAAGGTTGCCGTGCTGATTCCTATGCTAAACGGAATGTTGCTGATTCCTATGCTAAACGGAATGTTCTCCAAAGCTTTTAGGGACGTTTGATTAACCTTGTTTTGGTTTTATGGAAATCTTGTCGGAATTAATTTGACGGGTGGTTGAAAATATATACATTGATGCACGTGAAGTCATTTTGCTGGCAACAGGTTGTTGGTTGATCGCGCTGGATGGCTGGTTTTGACGAACGAGATGCATGCCTTTTTTTGCCCGGGAAAAGAAAATGATTCACAAGCTCACAAGCGCACAAGCGCACAAGCGCACAAGCTCACGACGGCGCGAGAGTATGTTTTCGTAGTCATGAGCCTGCTTGCCTTAACCCTGCCGGGATGCGGAGCGATCACGGATGCGTCCGACAAATCGGTAGTTGATTTTCCGACAAACGATTTTTCCCACGCACCTGCTCAATCCGTGATCGACGCCGGAATTGTTTTCGCGAACGAGGCAAGCTATCTGTGTGTGCCGCTTAGACGTCTTGGTATTGCAGATTCGGACGAAGTGATCACAGTGCAATCTTCCTGCGACTGCTCACTACCTTCGATTATTCAGTTTGACGAATCTCCCATTAAGACTGCACGAGCATTGCGAATCGACTTTATACCCGAACCTGCAACTGCTAGCTCGAAACGCGCAACGTCCAATCTTTCAGTTGAGGTCACGTTGAGACTCCGAGAAGGTAGGACTAAAGTGACTACAATTCGGTTCGTGCACATCGTTCTGGCTCAAGGTGCAGAATCATGATTCAATTCGATTTACACGACTCTCAGACTACCGGGCAAATACTCCCGAACAACCCTGGGCAGCAGCTTGATCGCGATCGGGGTTGTATTGATACGGAGGAGAATCGTTTGTTGCAAGAGAAATTGGTTTTGTCATTGTTCCGCTTCGTCCAAAATATGATTCGGGGAATGTTAGCTGAACGCTTTCGAAATCACTGCGACGTGGAACAATTGGCGCTTGATACGTTATTCGAATTGATCCCAATAGCGATCAATCAACCAACTTTAGATTCGACCGAGTGGATTCCACTGAGCCGAACAATTGCACTGCGAAACGTTTGCGACGCGATTAAACGACTTGCGAGAAGGAAACGATTGGGATCGGCGAGGATGACGAGTTACGATGTCCAAATGCACTCGTCCGCGTGCGATAATCCTTTTCAACAGGCAGAGGCGAATGACCTCGAATGGCGGATTTTATCTGAGATTTGTCAAGAGCACCGAATGGTTCTCAAGTTACGAATCGCTGGACTAAGCTGTTCTGAAATAGCATTTCAAATTGGCTACTCAGAGCGAACTGTCGAACGCTGGATGAAAGTAATTCAGCAAGCTACCTCCAGGGTAATGCAAAGCAAAGAGGCAAGTTGATTGGCACATGAAAAAAGCAAAAATATTCCTCTCTCTGTCGGGCGTTTGTCGGTTTTGTCGATGTAGTAGATACATTCAGTATGGGACCTCCTAGTTATTCTTCGAAGGGAACGTAGAAATGAAAGTTTTCAGGTTTTGGATTTCACTGATCCTCTTGAACGTAACCGTTTTTGCTGGTGTTTCGTTTGCTTTTGAAATGGCTCTTCCTTGCACATCACTAGTTAAACTGTGCGTAGGGTGGGATGCAGCAGTTGGACAAGTTTGCTGCGTCCCGCAAAATGGTGCCGAGACTTATGCAGTTGGTGATCCGGCGGAGGGAGATTCCGCGACTGCTAAGGCTGCGGTAAATGCCAAATGTGGGACAAAGGGGATTGCTGAATTGGATGAAAACGGTAATGTTATTTGTGACGCCTCTATGGGCACATGCGGCGCACCAGCGAATGTTACTTGTCAGTAGTCTGCACGGTCTCTGCCAGATAGGGGCTCATCATGATGAAGGCGATAAAGTTTCATGCGTTCGTTTTGGTGTCTGTGGTTATGTGCGTTTCGTCGATTGCATCAGATGTTGACGTTGCTGTAGCGCTAGAGAAATGCAGGAATTCTCTGGTGAGGATAGTAAGTGTCGATTGCGAGGCGACGGAATCAACAAAATCGGGCCGAAAGTGTTCTTTGCAATTTTTGCAAGATAGAGATTTGTTTCGGGTCGATAGGTCTGACAAAGGACCCTTTAAGGTTGGAAGCGAGAGTTTTCCGCCACTTGTCGCATCTATGGCGTATGACGGCAGAAAGTATCAAAATCTATCTGATGGATTGTTGCAGCTTTCAGATGTCAAGAGCCCCGTTTTGCTTGCTGTGCAGCCGCATTTGCTGGTTTATAAATGGCTTGGTTTGGAATATGGCGCGAGACGAGAGCAACTGCTTGATGAAAAAGTCTGGAAGGAGGTTAAATCGCGTTGTAGCAATGCAATGGCGATTGTCGGATTTGAGAACGAGGAATGTGCTGTCCTCAGCTTGACGCCTAAAGGAGGTAAGAAAGGAGAGATCAAGGTTTTCTTAGCCGCGAATAAAGGCTACTTTCCAATGGGTTTTGAAGGAACAATAGAAGGGAAGCCAACGCTGACTTGTCATGTGAAAGAAATGCATTCCATTCGCAGGGATGGCGTATCCATTTGGTTCCCAACCGTTGTGGATAAAATCTCTTACAAGCTAGACGGTAGTTTCCACGAAGAGACGATTTGTAAGGTTGATCCTTCGACATTGAAAGTCAATTTACCAGTAAATCAATCTAGGTTTACAATTCCGTTGAATACTGCAGGAACCGAGATCCTTGACCATAATGTGTTGAACGCGTCTATTAGGCCAATCCAACGAGTTCCAAAGAATTCCTGGTGGAGCATGATCGCGATTGGAGTTGTCGCCGTTGTTTTGGCATTCTTTGTTTGGATGCGTTCAAATGCGAAAAAATAGGACATGGAGATCGTCATTTATTATCGCATCTGTCTGTACGACATTTGCTTTCGCAACGATTTTAGTCTCAGTCCGCCGTCCATTCATTGAATTCGATTCAATGAGCTTGGACCTTGGTGCAAGCGGCGTTGATGTGCCGGTTACTGGCAGTTTCGCAATCAAAAACACGGGTAATGGAAAACTATTTTTGTCCCGCATAGAGGCGAATTGTAAATGTACCTCAGTTGAACTTGAAGATCACGTCTTATTGCCCGGCGATTCTACGCGACTTAACGTCACGATGACCACTCAAGGTGGTTCAAAGCAGGCGATTATTTTTGTTAAGTCCAATGCTTCAAACGTCGCGAATGCCCTTTTGCGAGTAGGAATGACAGACAACACACCGATCATCTTCGAAAGAAAGATAGTCGACCTTGGTTACGTTGCTCCGGCCTCTGGTCCATACACGGGCGTTGTTGCGATTACAGTCGGGGGAGATGAGATAACGCTGCAAGACACAGATTTTGTCTCGCGAGATCCGTATGTTTTAAGCGTCCACCTCCTTCAGCAAGCGTCGAGACGGTTTGAACTACACTATGCGTTCGAGCCGGGTTTGTACCGAGGCGATGTAAATAGTGATGTTGATTTCTGTAGTGATCGGCATGGTTTAAGTGAACGAATATCTTTCATTGGTAACATAAAAAGTCGGCTTTTCTCGCAATCCGAGCCAGTTCGATTGAAAATCAGCGATTTTGTAGAAGGTCAGTTCGAGCTAAAGTTTCCAATTGAACTGCTCATGGACACTCTTATTCAGAGAGTGGAATTCCTCGGCGCAGATGGTGAGGTCATCGCGGGCGATTTTTCGGCAAGTGGTAACCTCGGTATGATCCGATTGACGTTTCCAAAAAGTATTGCGGATTCGGAAAGAAAGAAACTTGGTTATTTGACATTGCACGGGTCGTCCGCTGGCATAAGGGAAGTATTTAGAATTCCAGTACTTATGCTTTGATTGTTCGGGTTCTTCAACATTTAACTGAGTAGGTTTGAAAACAAGTGCGATTCGGTAGTGAAAACCAACTCGTCCTGTACTCTGATCGACGCCCGTCAATCACAAGTCGGGCCTGGCAAAGAACAACAGCATTCACGCTTGTCGAACTTTTAGTCGTGATTTCGATCATCGGCGTACTCGTAGGTTTGTTGCTTCCGGCTGTGCAGACGGCGCGGGAGGCCGCTCGGCGGATGCAGTGTTCCAACAACATTAAGCAACTCGGGCTGGCGGTTCACAACTACCATGACGCGTTTCGCATGCTGCCGATTAGCGTCGGGCCATGGCAGCAGGGGCCGCGATTCTCCAGAGAGCGCAATGGCAAAGGCTGGATTGTGAGTATCTTGCCACAATTCGAACAAACGGCCCTGTATGCCGCGTTCGAGCCACATTTCAAGGGTGATTTTTTTTCAGGTGGTGGCTTGAATAGCCCGGCGGCGCATCAAGTAATGCAAACGAAGCTGCCGGTGCTGTTATGCCCCTCCGATGGCTCGAGTCAGGAGCTGATCACCAAGCAATTTCAACTGACGGGAATTCCGGTCGCCGCAACCAATTACAAAGGAGTCTTGGGGGATAATCGCATTGGCGATGTGGCGTTTAGTATTCATGCAGGAACGTTGCCGCGATGCTTAGAAATAGGTGGGTGCAACGGTTTGTTTTTTCGAGTCACGTATCAAGAGCCGAAACGGTTTGCATCGATCACCGATGGGTTGAGCAACACGCTGATGGTCGGTGAAGACGTAGTGAAGCACAATGCGTCTTCGGCAGCCTACTACGCCAATGGCGACTACTGCGCCTGCCATGGCCCGATCAACTTCAAGCCGAATCCGCCAACGCCACTGGACTGGGGAAATGTCACCACGTTCCGCAGCAATCATCCTGGGGGTGCGCAGTTTTGTCTGGCGGACGGCTCCGTCCGATTCATAAGTGATTCGGCGGATCATCTAATTTATCGCGGAATGTGCACGCGGAGCGGCGGAGAAGTCGCGGTGATTCCAGATTGATGGTCGAAACAGCAAGTGTTAGTGGCGTTTTTGAAGAAAAAACAGTTGAGTTGGGACCGCGATGCACCAAGGTTGCCGTGCTGATTCCAGTGCTGAACGAAGGTCAAACCATCTTGGCGCAGTTAAAGCGCATGCGCGATGGAAACTGCCCGGCGGACGTTATCTTGTCCGACGGCGGCAGCCAAGATGGATCGACCGAATTAGAATGCCTAGCACAACTGGGCGTGAGAAGCCTCTTAGTAACGTCACAGCCGGGACTGGGGGCCGCGTTACGCCATGGCATTCGTTATGCATTGGAACAGGGTTACGAAGGGGTTATTACGATCGACGGGAATGGCAAGGATGGTGTCGAAGCCATCCCCAGGTTCGTCGAATTGCTTGACGAGGGGTATGACTTTGTACAGGGTTCGCGGTTTGTTGCAGGGGGAGTATGCAAGAACACGCCGCTGGATCGTTATCTCGGCATTCGCTGGTTTATCGCTCCGCTGATGTCTTTCGCATCTGGGTTCCGTTTTACCGATCCCACCAACGGATTCAAAGGGCTTAGCCGAGCTTTGCTAAGCGATACTCGCATGGACCTGATGCGAGCCGAACTAAGTAGCTATAATTTTCAATTCTACTTGAATTACCGATCTCCATTGTTGGGGTTTCGGGTGGTGGAAGTACCAGTTTCACGTGTCTATCCTAAGGTGGGACCTACGCCGACTAAAATCGTTGGCCTCCGACATCGGACAAAACTGGTGGCGGAGTTCCTGCGGACTGTTATGGGCCTTTATGATCCACCGCGACGGTAACTATGAGCGACGGTGACCCGCGAATGCATTCCCCGTTTCGTTTCTATTGGCAAACTGTTTTCCTGGTGTTTGTCGTAGCGGCGGGTCTTCGTGTTTCGCTGGCTGTTTTCAATCGCGAAGCTAACGACAATCATTACGAGGTTGTGAATTTGATTTTAGAGGGCCGCCGCGGCTTGACGATGGCTGACTGCCACGAGTGCTTTCACCCGAAGTTGTTTTATTATACTTGTGCAGCGGTGGTGCGCACTTTGGGGCTGACCACCGAGTCCTCTCGTATTGTGGCTGGACAATTGCTGAATACCGTGGCTGGGTTAGCAACGCTGGGGATGGTCTTTTTGGCGTTGAATGCATCGGCGTTCGAACTTAGCTGGCGGTTTTGGACTTTCGCATTGATTGCATTGAACCCGCGTTTGATTGCGATCAACGGTCAGCTTTCCAACGACAGTTTCGCGATTCTTTTTGCGACTGCCGCGATCTTTTTTACGTTGCGATTGCTGCAGGCACCTTCGCTGGGGCTGAGTGTGGCAGTACAGTTCATGCTAACGTGTGCGTTGATGACGAAAGGGACCACATGGGTCGTGGCGATCGCCATGTTGATCGTTTTTTTCGTTCGAGCGCTGCTCGAGGAATCCAAGCAGCGGAGCCGTTTATTCGCGGGCATGTACGTTGTCACTGCTCTCAATGGCTTGGTATCGATTCCATTGGCGGGCTACGATTTTGAGCACTACGACGTGTATGCCAATATGGGTCGAGGCCAGCCGCTGCATGTCTTGGAGAAAACCAGCGTTGGTAGGCCGGGAGTCCAATCGATTGTCGATGGTTACCTTACGTTTCGCATCGTGGACTTGGTACGTGATCCGCAAATTACCAATGGGGTAGCGATCAAGCAGCAACATCGTACGTCAGTCTGGACGCAGCTTTACGCGCGAGCGAATTTTGCGCAGTTCGAACAGCATCCGCCGTCTTGGCTGACCACGGTTTCTAACGTGATGGTCATCGCCAGATGTAGCTTTGTGTTGGGACTGTTGCCGCTATTGTTTCTATTGGTGGGACTTGCCCGTGGCAGTTTGCGTTCAGTGAGTGCATGGCGGCGGTGGGGTGTGCCGGGTGGGCCGTTAGAAAACGACTTTGGGAGCCTGTTTAGCTTGCTTGTATGTCTCGGCTATGTTGCTTTTATCATTAAGTTCACGGCAGATTATCGTGACTTCGCTGCCATGAAGCTGATATACATGCTACCGGGTGTGTTGCCGTTTGCATTGGCGCTCCTGGAAGGGATGCAAACGGTGACGGAACGATTGAGGCAATTTAAGTCTGCCGACCGCATGGTGCATTGCGTTCTATTCTGTTTGGTCATTTTGCATGGTGCGGGCATTGTTGCGTTAGTAAAACACTTGGCAGAGCGATGATCAGGATACTGTCGACAGGCTGGCAGCCTATCCCACGTTAACTCAAGCACGCGAGCAGGATTGTTATGTCGGAAATTCCTAACGAGTGTGCACGAAGCGATGAGAACATCGAGGTTTCGGTTGTGCTGCCGTGTCTTGATGAGGAACGGACTTTGGCAGGATGCATCGACACAATTGAAAACGCCTTTAAGCTTCACCATTTGCTTGGCGAGATCATTGTGGCGGATAATGGCAGCGTGGATGGATCTCGGGAGATTGCTCTACGGCATGGCGCGCGGTTGGTGCCGGTGAAAGATCGCGGTTACGGCAACGCATTGCGAGGCGGGATCGCGGCTGCTAGGGGGAAATACATTATTTTCGGTGACGCGGATGGCAGCTATGACTTTATGGATGTTCCGCGATTGGTGAGCAAGCTGCGCGAAGGGGATGAATTGGTGATGGGGAATCGGTTCAAGGGGAAAATCCACGATGGTGCGATGCCCTGGTTGCATCGTTATCTCGGTAACCCGGTGCTGAGCGCTCTCGGGCGGCTTTTTTTCGGCGTCCAAGTCGGCGACTTTCATTGCGGTTTGCGTGGGTTTTCGAAAGCGGCCTATGATCGGATGGAGCTTCGGTCCACCGGCATGGAGTTCGCTAGCGAGATGGTTATCAAAGCGGCTTTGCACGGATTGCGGACTGGCGAGATACCTATCGATCTTCGGCCCGACGGACGCAATCGACCGCCGCATTTACGTACGTGGCGCGACGGATGGCGGCATCTGAGATTGATGATGCTCATGTGCCCACGCTGGCTGTTCTGGTTGCCGGGCCTGTTCCTTTTTTGCGTATCGCTTTTACTCGCGATGGCACTGGAGTTGGGGGCCTTGCTCGTAGGGCCTATGCGATTCAGCATTCATACTCTTTTAATTGCGGGAACAGGGATGATCGTCGCAGTGCAATTGATGACCTTTGCCATTTATACGGAGCGACTTGCCGGTCTGATAGGTTTTCGGGGAAAGCTCCAACGACGTCGTGATGGCTTGGCGACGGTTTCGCTGGAACATGGATTGCTTGTCGGCTTGGTGCTAATGATTACCGGATTCGGGTTGCTAACATGGCAAACCATGGCTTGGAGGGGCATTGGATTCGGTCCGCTTGATCCGGAGATTACCATGCGAGCTGTCATACCAGCCGTGGTATGTATCATACACGGATTTCAAATTGGTTTTGGGAGCTTTTTCTTAAGCTTTTTAAAGCTAGCGGAGTTACAACTGCGTGAATGAATCGCACAGCAAAGTTCATTTGGACGCCATCGACGGCTTGCGCGGTGTGGCTATTTTGATGGTGGTCTATCAACATACGCTAGCGACAGCGGTCGGGAATGTGGTAACCGGTTCTTTTGGCTTCCGGTTTCCTTATGTTGTGGCCAACGGATGGATGGGAGTAGGCTTGTTTTTTATGCTGTCGGGATTTGTGTTGGCACTGCCGTACTATTCGAATGTGCGGACCATGGAGACGGTGAGCGATTTTCGTAGCTACTATCACCACCGAGCGATGCGATTGCTGCCGTTGTTTGGTGTCATGGCGATTGTCAGTTATTTGGTGGGGGCGGTTCGTGGATTCGACCGTATCGGGTCACTTTTGCTGACCCTCTCGACGGCAAGCATGTTTACCACGAGAGAATTCTTTCCGAAGATCAATGGATCGTTTTGGTCATTGATGGTTGAAATCTGGTTTAGTGTCCTGTTCCCGTTTCTGTTGCTTGCTCTGCGACGGTTCCCATGGGTGGGAGTGGTGCTGCCGATTTTGATTTTGGCGATCCTGGTTAGAATTGTGGGGGCCTATTTCCCGTTTGCCGATAACCACACGAATCCAGTGAAGGATTTCGTTGTGGCGAGAATGGACGATTTTCTAGCGGGGATGATCCTGGCATCGTTGTATGCACAGCACAAGTTACCTGAGCAACACAACGGCCTGATGTTCGTGGCAGGCTGGACGACGATTATCGCTACTGCATTTTGTTGGGATCTGCGGATGCAGGGTATCGTTCCACTGTTTGCCGTCGCATTCTTCAACAATTTATCGCAAGTTGGTTTTGGGTTGATTCTGGTCTCGGTTTTGCAATCTGGCTGGCCGCGAGTTATGGTGAGCATTTGGGGACTTCGAGTGTTAGGAGCGATGTGCTTTTCGGTATACTGTTGGCACGGCCTCTTGATAACGCCAGTATTGCAACTGGAGCCTTTTAATCTGGTTGCACAATTTCAGTATTGGTGTGCGTTGATCTTGCTTTCGAGTCTGACGTATCGATTTATTGAGTTTCCGGAAGAGCGTTCGCTGGCGAAGCTGTTCCGGCTGGCGGAGCGGTCAGGTGTTCGTTGAGAGTTGTAAGGGGAGATGCAGAGTGGGATATCCCCACCCGAAGTGTCGGTTTTGAAGTTGCGTGTTTTGATGTATTTCGGGCCAAAGGCCCAACCATTTACCTAGCCCAGGCCAACGGCCTGGGTGATTCGCAACCACGAGACTAGTTAGTGCTGAAGGCCCGGCAGTTTGACAAACGGTCGGGCCTTCAGCCCTAGTATCATTGCGTTTTGCTTAGTCCCAGGCCGTTGGCCTGGGCTAGGCAAACTACCGGGCCTTCGGCCCTAAACACAAACGCGCAACTTCAAAATGCGTAAGCGAGGGACAATTTCGCAGGTCCCTCACTTACGTGTCGCAGGTCCCTCACTTACGTTTCGGGTTATGATTGGTGGTTTTCACATTACAGTTCGCTTAAAAGTGATCTAAATGCACATCGACTGGCGAACTTGGAAATCTCGGCTTAGCTGGAAGAAGTTGGCCGTTTTGTTCGGTGCGATATTTGTTGGCGTGCTCTTGATTGCGCAGATATGGCGAAGTGGCTGGTGCAATGATGAATCGGCGCATATACCGGCCGGGTTGTATCATCTCGAAACGGGGCGAATGGACGCTTACCGTGTCAATCCGCCGTTGCCTCGAATGTTAGCAGCGCTGCCGTTGCTGATCGATCCACCGAAGATAGCTTGGTTTTCCATGCCGAGTCCGCAGGCACGCAATGAGTATGTTTTTGCCCACCATTGGATTCGAGAGAACTTAGCGCAAGTGCCACGCCAACTGCGGCTTGCCCGGTCCGTGATTCTCTTGTTTTTTTTGCTGGGTGGCTGGACCATTTACACTTGGTCATCCGAGTTGTATGGCCGGCCAGCGGGTTGGTTAACGTTGGCGCTCTGGTCGCTTTCGCCTGATGTTATTACGTATAGTGCCACGGTCGCACCGGATTTGCCAGCAGCAGCGACGGGACTCTTTGCTTGTTACTGGTATTGGAAGTGGTTGTATGGACAGAAGAACGAAATCCCGTGGGAAGTCTGTCTCGGTGTGGCGTTGGCGACTCTCTCAAAATTCTCGTGGCTCTTTTTGTTCGTTTTGTTTCCCTGCCTAACTTTGATCCATGACTTGCTGTCGCGGTCTGAACTTCGAGGTGTCCCATTCGCAGTTGCTCAGTCGATGGCTGAGCGTTGGCACTTTGCCTGGCGACGTATTGGAAAGTTATTGATCGCGCTTTTCTGCACGGTCGTGATAATCAACTTGGTTTATGGCTTCGAGGGAACTGGAAGGAAACTTGGTGATTTCGAATTCTTGAGCACTTCACTAGGAGGAGAGCACGAGTCACGGTTTGCAACTGGGAATCGTTACCGTGGGACGCTGCTCGGTTCGATACCGATGCCAATCCCTAGCGAAATGTTGCAAGGTATCGACTATGTGAAATGGGAATTCGAGGGGGGCATGCCGTGTTATCTACTTGGCGAGTGGAAGTTTCGAGGTTGGTGGTATTTCTATCTGGTGGCAATGGCGGTCAAGATTCCAATCGGTTACTTCGTGCTGATGACCGTCGGTGGTGTGTCGATGGCTGCAGGTTTCGTTCGGCGGCAGTCGAAGCGTGGTGAATGGCTGATCCCCTTGATAGCTGGACTCTTTATTGCTTTAGTCAGCAGCCAGACGGGCTTCACGCACCATCTTCGATATGTGTTGCCAGCCTTTGGATTTCTTTACATTATGGCGGCAAGGACGGTAATGGTCTTGCCCCGTTGGATCGCGATAGTCACGATCGGCACGAGTTTGGCGGGTACCGTCGTCTATCATGCAACGCACGTGGGGCTCGCGCATGCTCATTTCAACTGGTTGGCAGGTGGGGCTGAGAACGGCTGGCGACATTTGAGTTTGAGTAACGTGGATTGGGGGCAGAGCACATTTCGGATGGCCGACTGGGCGAGATCCCATCCGGAGAAACGACCGCTAACCATTTTGTTCGTTTCTGCGTTGGGAGAGCCCTCGCAATTGGTGGCTGATTTGAAGGTGTCGACGAATGTGCGGTGGGAAAATCGCAATGACGATCGAAAGGCGAATGTTCCGACACCGGGGTGGTATTTGTTGTCTTCCGAGCAATTAACGCATGAAGTGAATGTGTATTTTAGAAATGCCAAGCCCGAATCGTGGCCTTTTGCGGACATGGCTTTGTTTTACGTTTCAGAGGATGGTGAAGGACTTTGAAATTCGGATCACCTCGCTAGTGAATGGTCCCGGCTAACGCTGATTGTTTTCCCGTCGAGCCAGCTCAATTTGCTCCGCTTGATTTTCGATCTGGCTGGCAAAGTCGACCAGAAACTGACCGACCGTTCGAATCGGTCCGGCAAAGCGTCTCGAAATCAAACTCTTTGATTCTGCGGTTGGCTCATCAATTGATTTCATCGCGTGATCCATCACCAATCCATTGGACTCTAACAATGGGAGCGTAATCAAGCCATACGTTGAGCTGTCTTGCGTTATCAAAAAGTCCTTGGACGAAAACTTGATGTCACTCGAATCCATTTCGTCCAATTGATGCGTTCCATTTGGAAACTCGCCAAGGAGTTTAGAGGAATACGTTGAAACAGACTCGAGGTCTTCCTTGGAGTAGGCAGCGACTGCCGGACCGGATAATGGCATCCTTGGGGCATTGTCACCGAAGGCAAATCGCCTTCCGATCCGACTTGACCACGGGGACCAGTTCAATGAATCGCACCAGGGACTGCTAAACCCGTCGAAGGAATGCGATGTGACATCATCGATCTCGTCATTTGCAATTGGGGTGGCATCGGGGGCTGAACTGGCCAAATCAGGTGGACATTGATTTTCAAGCCCCGTCAGGCAGTATTCTTCTCCATATTGATAAACCTTTAATGCATTCGCAGCTTCCAGCGATTCGAACTCGGCATCTAGTGTCGGCGGACGAATGGCAATCACCGCGGGAGGCACACTTGTTTCCGTACTGATTGCTTCTTCGGTTCGCTCGATCGGACAGCAAATCGAGGGCTCACTTCCGACACCATGCCACGTAGGATTGCACACTTGCACCTCTGGGCAAATGGGATCCACTCCAACTTGCCAAGCGTGAGCGGTTGGAATGGATGCTTCGGAATCACCAGCGACGGTTTCAGGACTGGAAACGAGACTATCGTCGGCATGGTATTCATAGGAATCCTCGGATGTATCGTCGTTTTCGGTACTCAAAGCCAGCGTGCCTGGAAGCGGTTCCAAATCAAAGGACACGTAGGAATCAGTCGACTCATAGGACTCGTAGGAGTTATTGGACTCATAGGAGTCATTGGAGTCATTGGAGTCATTCGCATCCCCAAATGTATAGACGAAGATATTGGCAAGGTCGCGAAGAGGGGGCGAAGCCGAAACGGAAGTTTGATTATTGCAGTGCCGGTCACCACAATCCCAATCGCATTCAAAGTCCTTTGTGCTCTCGGTTGCGACAACAGTCACAGGTAGCATGTCTGGAATCTTGATCCAGTCCACAAGCATCAAACTCTTGTTTTCCATGGTTGAGAGTATTAGCTTTCTCGATTGAGAATAACCGTTGAACAGTTTGGCACCCGCCTCGGTGAGCTGGTAGGATTTCGATCGCAGAGTGTCCAAAACGGCATCGACCTGCAGTTTCAATTCAAACAGTTTTGCCGCTGCCACACACGCTTCTGTTTCATGATCGGCCACCAACCTTGTTTCCGCATCCGTTTTCACAATGGATTTGGTGAAGTGCTCAGGTGCCTTGACTGCTGAATAGAAATTCTCCCATTGTAGATCGTGGAGGAAGCAAGCATCTGCAGACGGGTGCAGATAATCCTTCCATGAGGCACTGAGTGGTGCGTTCTGGCATGTCGCTAATAGTCCGGCCGCTAAAGCAGCACGAAAAACGGTACGAATTGGCTTGCAACGCATCGTGAGAAACCTTTTTAGTTTCGTCGATCGGTCGCCAATGCAAAAAAGACTGACTCAGCGCCGTGGCTGAATCAGCCTTCCGTGGCCATCGGCGAACCAAACAACAGTTTGGGAGTATAATATTTAGGTGGGATGCCGAACAGCCTACGCCACAAATCCACTGTTGCGTTGAGCTCGACTAATGATGAATGAGTTATCGAATTCGACAGTTCAAATCATTAGCAGAGAACTCAACGCAAGATGAAATAACTCCCTAGTCGCTACCGATTGCCCATCCCGCAAGCATTCTTTCGATCGTACGGACTCTACCGATTCTTCGCAAGAATCTCGTTGATTACCATTTCTGGCGACCCGGTGGCTTGCATGCGCGTCATCCAATACGCCAGTTCCTGTTGATTCGGGCTTTCAGAATATTCATCAGGACGACATTCAGTTCCGAGTCACATTGAACGAGCCT
>JANMLD010000061.1:0-25494 GCA_031372345.1 Pirellula sp. | reverse complement strand
CACTTTCGCGGAGCGAAAGGCGACAAAACATTCCAAATGACAGGCTTGAGTCGTTCGGCTAAAATAGTGTTTTGTCCGCATTGTTACGAACTTCCCCAGGAACCAGCCAACCACATGGTCGAATTAGTGGACGGACCCATTCCGATTGAACGGCTTTTGGCTGATTCGGTCGACGAATCTTGCGGCGCGAGCGTTCTTTTTTTGGGGGCCACGCGTCGATGGACCGGCAATGCGGAAACGGGGCGGACAGAGACTGCGTACCTCGAATATGAGGGATATCGTGACATGGCGTTGGCCAAGCTAAATGAGCTAGAGAAAATTGCTTGCGAGCGATGGCCGATTAGGAAGGTTGCAATCGTCCATCGATTGGGTCGGGTTGAGGTCAAGGAACCGAGTGTTGCTGTTGTCGTCAGCACTCCCCACCGATCCGATGCTTTCGAGGCAGCCAAGTGGTTGATTGACGAGCTCAAAAAGCAAGTCCCGATCTGGAAGAAGGAATGGTTTGCCGCTCAGCCACCTAAGTGGATACACCCTACCCCCAACACATGAAAACATCTATTCTTCCGAAGACTGCTGTTGGGACGATCGGTCGTCTGCCCCCTCTCATCGACTTATTCGGACGAGTCCATGAGTCGTTGCGAATCAGTGTTACGGATGCGTGCAACATTCGATGTCGCTATTGCATGCCAGCGACGGTATTAGGATTCCTTCCGCAGCACCGCTTGTTGCAGTACAGTTCCATCGTGCGTATTGTTTCGATCTTGGCAAGGGCTGGAGTAAGTAAGATTCGGCTTACTGGAGGAGAACCTCTCATGCGGCCGCACTTGGAACAGTTGGTGGCGCAACTGGCTGGTATTCCAGGCTTGCAGCAAATCGCGATGACGACCAACGCCATGATGTTAGCGGACAAAGTCGCATCGCTTCAGGATGCGGGTTTAACGCATGTCAATATTTCACTGGACACATTACGGGAGAGCGCCTTCAAACAGATTTCGCGACGCGATGGATTAGACCAAGTGCTTGCAGGCATCGATGCTGCAGTTGCTAGCAAGTTAAAAGTCAGACTCAACGCCTTGGTGCTGCGGGAAATCAATTTGCAAGACTGCATTCCCTTGGTTGATTTTGCACGCGATCGCAATTTGTTTATCCGGTTCATTGAGTTCATGCCGTTGGACGCTGATCGGCAGTGGAGCCAAGATCAGGTCGTTAACGGCAGCGAGCTTCGAAAGCATCTTGAAACGCATTTCGGGCCGCTGGCTGCGATTCCTAGGTCCGACCCAGCACAGCCGTCGAGTGATTTCGGCTTCACTGATGGGCGAGGTGGAGTCGGGTTTATCGACCCTGTTTCCAAGCCGTTCTGTCAATCGTGCAATCGCATTCGACTGACCGCGGACGGCAAGTTACGGAACTGCCTTTTCGGTCGCGAGGAATGGGACCTTAAGGCGGCCAGTGAATCAAACGCGACGGATGAACAGATTTATGGCGTCATTGCGGACTGCATCAAGAACAAGTATGCATCGCACGGCATATCGACTAGCGATTTCCAACAGCCCGAACGAGCCATGTATCAAATCGGTGGTTAGCCGTAGATCCGTCGCTCCGCGACGGATGTCCTTGCTGTTCGAATCCAACGTAATATCAATGATTTCTGTCGATCGTGGATCCGCGCTTGCAACCGAGCGGTAAGGCGAGTGCCGTTTGAAATCTACCTGTAAACTGGGTGGCACGCTATGAGGTACGAAGGGCGTGGTGAAGCGCTACTTGCGTCATTTGCCACAATTCCCACGCCCATCGCTAATCGCTTTGGGCGTGCCACACGTCGGGGCCACACGTCGGGGCCACACGGCGGGGCGACACGGCGGGGCCACACGGCGGGGCCACACGACGGGCGTGCCACACGGCGGTCTGGCCTGATAGTCCTTTGTCTCCCGCTCGCCTAAACACCCCGTTCGATGAAATGATTTCCAAGCCGCAATCTACTTTACGGCTTTTACCTGAACAACTGCGTGGACGGCAGGCTTTGGCTCGTTGTTACCGTCAAACAAAAGGGGTCGCCCTTGTGCTCGCCATGAGACTTCGTCATTCACGCCCCAAAATGTAACCACATCGATTGCATCTTTGTGTTTTACAAAAGCACGGAAGAGGCCTGCGTAGGCCTCAGCCAAGCGAATGTCTGCTTCGGCCACCAAACCGCCTTGCGTGGTTGTTGCATTGGATCCAATGTCTGCTCCCGTACCTCGTTGACCCGCTGCAGCGGAGTTCACGTCGAGTTCCGTGATGTGAATGGGTAAACCGAGAGATTCCATATCCGTCAGCGCTTGATCCATCGCATTAAAAGTGGTTGACACATTGCAATGGGCTTGGGAGCCGATCGCGCTTACGGGGACATTCTGCTCTTGAAGCTTCTTGATCAACTTGATCAGCTTTCGGCATTTTTCAGGATTTTCTAACCCATAATCGTTGTAGCGCAAGATGGCTTTGGGGTCCGCCTCATGTGCATATTCAAAAGCTTTGGCAATGAAGTCAGGTCCAATAATGACTGACCATGGCGAACGACGCAAAACGTCAGGACCCGAATCGGAAATCGCTTCGTTGACAACATCCCATACTTTGACTTTCCCTTTGTAACGTCCGACGACTGCGTGAATATGCTCGCGCATCCGCTCCAGCAACTCTTCTCGCGATGCGCGAGGTCCGTTTAGGTCGAAACCTCGATTCCCACCGAATCCCCCAACGCCTGGACCACCCGGGCCGCGGCCCGGGCGTGCGCCACCTGCTGCTCCCGGTGCATTTGCACCATTTGCACTATTTGCACCATTTGCCTCTGGGGCTCTAGGGGGACTGACCGTCAGTTCATTGCCTTGAGGGTCGGTCGAATCTGCATTGACAGCAGGTTTTTGCGTTCCTTCAAATACCCAGTTAGGTGTTTGCGAATGCCATACCAGTGTATGTCCAGCGATCTCCATGTTGTTGCTTTGAGCGAACTGGACAAGTGCATCCGTGGGGGCAAAGTCAAATCCATCTGCGCCGGACCGAGGATGAATCATTTGCCATTTCGTATCGTTCTCCGCGACGACATGATTGAATTGCTGCTTCACTTGCGCAATATCTCGAGCGACATTTTCTTCTGTGCGTCGAGAAGCTTGACCCATTGTCATGGATCGATTGACTGCCACGCCAACCCGAAAGTCATCCTTGAAAACGTCTTTCAATGCGACAGGTGGCTTGGATTGATCTGGCAATCGGGTATCGGCGATTGGTAGCGAGGGTGGAGTAACTGCTTGTTGTGTTGCGGCCGGTTCCAGGTACGAAACTTTCAACTCGGTAGCCTTATAGCCCATGACATCGAGCATCTTGACCGCATAGCGACGGCCAAGCTCTCGCAACCCGGGTGAAGTAAAATGCAAACGATCCGGATTGCAAGGAATCCCTGCCGACGAAACCACAAACGAGTTGGAAAGTGTTTCAGGCAATCGCTTTATGATTTCGTTGACACTGGCCGTTGCTCCCTTTTGATCTGCATGAACGACTTCGCCTGCAAGTAATGTTACTTCCGTCGGCGCAAGGTGCAGGTCATGCATCAAATCGCCATAGATCTTCTTAACTTTGTTGGGCCACTCTTGATCGTTGGTATTGGATTCACCTTGGTGAAGAAGAATGCCTTTGATGACGCCATCCTTCTGAGCAATTTTGGCAAGCTCGACTAGATAGTCATATGGACTACCGCCGTATTCCTTTGCCATGTTCTTTTTCCAATCCTCCGCCGTCGATAGATATTCCTGGTATTTGTCCTTGTCAAAGAGTTCGATTTTTGCTCCCGGCACTGCGACCTTGATCACACCCACGCGATAGCCCTCGGGAAGGTTTGCAACCATTGTCTTTCCGAAATAGTCGACGAGAGTTAGACCTCGAATTCGGCGAGTTAGGGGTGGTACCGCGTCGTACCAATTGCCCTTCTTCCACTCCCGGGTTGGATTGTCAAAATCGGCCATGACCTGAAATCTCTTGTCCGCAACTCGGTCCATCTCCTCCATTTTCGCGCCGCCCTCCATGTTCGATTGGCCAAAACAGAGGAAGACTAGGAACTTTGGATCTGGCTTTTGACTGCCTTTTTCCGTGTCAACAGGACTCTTGAGACTTGCACCAATTTCTGATGCTGGAATAACGAGAGCAGCATTGCGGGAAACGTCGCGCTTGGCGACAGAATCGGACGCGCCAAATTCGCCGACTGCACGATGAAACTTGATCTCGTCGCCAGAAACTTTTCCCGTGTATGTGATACGAATCTCTCTGCCTTGCGCGTTCAGAACTTCGACGAAGGTCAACGTATTATCCTTGAATTCGACTTCCTTGAATTCGACGTCGCGCATCTGACCATCCAATTCGACTTTAGCATTGGCGGTAACTCTCGTCCCGTCTTGCTTGAACGTGAACGCATATTTCTGCAGTCCTCGTTGTGTGTCGAAATCGGCTTTCCAGGTTCCACTAAGGCTTTCACTGAGCTTTTCTTTGAACAACAGCGGCGCCATTTGGTACAGGCATCTTCGCCAGGATTGCCACTCATGCGCGGTATCTTGTGAAGCGTAAAAGTGCGCATTTATGCCGGCGGTCTTTAAGCCTTCGGTTGCCGCCTTGGGATCTCCTCCACGGCCACCTCGATCGCCACCAAGTTCTTTGCTACCGTAGCCGACAAAGACCAACTTGACCTTTTGCTTGAATTCGTCCATGTTCGAAATGCTTTCGGCACCAATGCTGCCGCCGCTGAACAATCCGATTGCAGAGAATTTGTCAAGATTTGCAGGTGCAATCGTACGTGTTTGCATGCCACCCATCGATAGGCCCGCCATCGCGCGGTTGGGCTGGTCGGCGAGAGTGCGAAAATGGGAATCGACATACGGGACCAAATCGTCCAATAGCACACCTTTGAATTTATCGAAGTTAAAAGCTGGACGTCCACCAGCAGCACCGCGAGGCCCACCCAACTGGGCATCGTTGGTCATGCCGTATGTCATCACAATGAGGAATGGTTTGGCTTTTCCATCCGCGAGCAAATTGTCCATGATCAGGTTGGCATGACCTTGAGCGCCCCAACCGTTTTCATCTTCGCCCCATCCGTGTTGAAGGTACAAAACTGGGTAGCGTGTTTCGGTATTTTGTTCGTAACCCGGCGGTGTGTAAACAATCGCTTTGCCATGCGAGTCTGTCGTCTTGGAATAGAACAGGACTTGGCGTAGCTGGCCATGCGGCACGTTCTTGAGTGCGTAAAAGTCCTGGTCTGCAGCGGGTACTTCGATGCCGCTTCCCCATCGCATCGCTCCAAAGAAATAGAGGCTATTTGGATCTGGAACTTCAGCTCCGTCAATCTTCAAACTGTAGTAATGAAAACCTTCATCCAATGGGGCTGTGATGCCGGTCCAAACTCCATCTTCGCCCTTGGTCAATGCAACTTTGCCCAAACTGACCGAAACACTTTGAGCTTCAGGTGCCACGACGCGAAATCGCGCACGACGCTCTGAGTTTACTTGTGGATACTCCTTCCCCTTCTGATTGATGGAGGACGGCTTCCAGTCATTTGCAGGCGCAGTTTCTTGCGCCGTTCCGACCGAGAACATGGACAGTAAGATGTAGGTGATAATTGACAATCGAGAGGTCATCGCAATTCCTTTGGGTTTAGATGGACGGAATCATCATGGAAGACATTCACATGTTGGAAAGTTGATTTCAGATCGTTTTATCTGCTCCAGCGGATTTCATCGACAGCGACAAATCCACCGGGCTGCGATCCGCTGATTTCTATGTAGGCGATTTCTTCGCCTTCTACGGCAAGTTCAAAAAATGGGATAGGGTCCTCAGGCCTCTTGCGAACGGGAACATGCTCAAGGCCGTCTTTTGCAATCCGTTTGTTGTCCGCGTCAAATGCTTCCACCAGCGCGGAGCTATTGGTGGATCCCCACAAAATTAGCTGGACTCTCTTCACGGGCTTTTCAAAAGTCGCCCGCACTGGGATGGACTCGTTTGCCATTGCATTCACAATTCCCTTGCGGTTCGTACCGAGATTAGGAAAAATTGAAATCCGTCCAACGGACTTGTTCTTTTTGGGCTGATGTGCAAGTCCAAAAGTCACGCCTTGGTCAACCCATGTTGGCATCGGCTTACCGATTAACGCTGATTCAAAATCAATGACAGCGTCTTGCGAATTCGCGATTCGACTGACAGCGATCACGAGGGTAAGGATTATTATGCAATTTCGCAATGGCACGAATCTCTTTGTAATTTTCATGTCGATTCAAGGCCTCGCATTGTCCCCGTCGAAGAAGCGAACTTTTCCTGCTCGATCCCCAATCGCTGCAAAATAGATACAAACAGATTTGGCAAGGGATAGTTCTGTTGCCGGTCAAATACCAAATGTTGACCGTGCACGAATCCGCCGCCTGCAAAGAGAATTGGCATGTTGGTGGTCGAGTGCGCATTGGCGTCGCCAAGATTGGAACCGTATAAGATCATGCTGCGGTCCAGCAGCGATTCATCTTCTTCTTTCACACTCTTGAGGTCGGTTAAAAATTGATCCAATAATTTTATGTGTTCCAAATCAATCACGCGCAATTGCGCGAGCTTCTCTTCCGACTTTCCGTGATGGGAGAGGTTGTGGTATCCATCGCTGATCGTCTTACCCGGGATTTCGACCACGGGCGTGCCGACGCTGTTGAGCATCAACGTGACGGAACGCGTTGAGTCGGTTTGAAAGGCCAACTTGATGGATTCGTACATTAGACGGACTTTGAGCATGTATTGTGCTGGATTGGTCGGATCGGTCGGCGGTTCAATCTCGGTTTTCGGTTTGGCTTTGCTTTCCCATTGTCGCGCCGCGAGCAATCGCGACTCGAGGTCGCGGACACTTGAAAAATATTGCTCCAATCGGCCACGATCGTGGTTATTGGCCTGGCGTTCCAAATCCGATGTTTGGTCAGCGATCGCATCGAGGATGCTTCTTCCGGTGTCCAGTTTTCTTATCTGAGCGTCGACTTCCGTCGCACTGCCTTGCAAAAAAAGTTGCTTAAAAAGGGCCGCGGCACTCTCCTCGGGCGGAATGGCAACACCTGTACCAGTCCAAGACAGACTGCGACTGCCAGAGTTCACGGCCAATGTTAAGGATGGAAAACGCGTGTGGTTTCCAATGTGTTCCGCGATATGTTGGTCGAGTGAGATCGAATTGCGAAACGAGCTGCTGGCAGGATGGGGAGCTGCCGTCAAAAAACTGATGTCCGAAGGATGACCACCGTCCACATTCGGATGCGAGACGCCGCTGAATACGGTAAAGTCATCGCGGTGTTTTTGCAGAAGGCTTAGGTAAGGTGATGGCACATAGTCGCGACCCGCCTGAATGGGAAAGAATTCCTCGGGAAGCAATCCCAGGTTATTGCAGATGCCTAAGAATCTTCTCGGCTTCAAATGGCGTTGCTCTGAATCTTGAGCAATCCCCTTAGAACTAGCGACGGACTCAAGCCAGGGAAGGGCGAGAGCGACACCTGCGGCGCGCATAAGGCTACGTCGACGGAATTTGTTTTGCAAAGATTTGCTCATGGTCAATTACCAATCTGAATAGCGTTACCAATTTCAACGCTTCACTTGTTTAGAAACAACTCGCTTTGAATGATCGAATGAATGATGCTTCGCACGCCCCAGCCATTCCAAGAGGAGCGAGCCAATATTCGTTCGATCGATTCACGATCCGAGAATGAAATGGGGGCTCCGGTGGCGTAAATCGCTAACTGGCAAGCCAGATTGCGGGCCAAGGCTTTTTCATCGCGAAGTAGAAGTTGTTTGAGCTCTCTTACATCTTGAAAGCTCCTTCCATCCGCTAATGTGCCAGCGCAGTCAACGGGCAAGCCATAATGAAACACGAATGCTTGACCGTTCATGCCGACACCTTTTTTCGGTGGCACTTTATCGTTGACTGCACGATAGCGATCCCGAAAGCCTCCCATGACGTCAAAGGCCTCGAGTGCAAATCCGGGTGGATCTATTTTTGCGTGGCACGATGCACAATTTGCATCCAGACGATGCTTTTCCAGTTGCTGTCGGATCGTTATCGCGCCGCGAATATCAGGCTCAACAGCCGGCACGGAAGGCGGAGGTGAGATACGAACCCCTAATATGCGTTCGTTAATCCAGTTTCCGCGCACGACGGGCGAAGTGGTTGTTCCGTTGGCTGTAACTTTGAGCACACTTGCTTGACACATTAAGCCCCCACGCAGGCTGTCGTTGGGCAGCTTGACATATCGCAACTGCGCACCCTGGACGCCTGTGAGACCGTAATGGTTTGCCAGACGCTCATTGAGGTACGTAAAGTCAGAGTCGACAATATTCTTTGTCGGCAGGTCGGCGGATATCAATTTCGCAACGAATCGACGCGTTTCTTCGATGGCTGCCAATTTCAGTGGCTCGTCCAACTCGTAGTCATTGTAGAGCGTAGTAGATGGCGATGTGTCATCGATCTTGCGTAGGTCGAGCCAATAGTCGGTGAACGCCTCGACAAAACGATTCGACTTAGGATGATCAAGCATTCGTTCGACTTGCTCCCGAAGAATCTCCGGGTTGCGAAGTTTTCCATCTTCAGCCAACTTCCGCAGCACGGTGTCCGGTTCCGAGTTCCATAGAAATAATCCAAGTCGCGTGGCAACCGCTGTTTGGTCCAATTGTCCTGGCTGTTCATCCAAGAAAACAAATCCGGGCGATGCAAGCACCGCCGTGTATACCGACAACATTGCACTAGCGAAGCCAACACCTTGATCAAATTCATGATCAAACAATTTTAGAAAACGCTCGAAATGTTGCGGTTTGACTTCACGCTGATAAGCTCGCGCCATGAAATTGCGAAGCAATCGTTTCGCGTCTTCTCGGGGTACGTCGGTTAGGACCTCGACTCGAACATCTGCAAGACGAGGAGCACCAAACCCGCGCCGAGGACGAGCGCCAGGAGAGCCTCGTGCTCCCGGTGCGTCCTGTCCGCTTGGAGCATTTGGAGATGCGGCCGGAGCAGCCGATCCAGTCGTCGGAGGAGTCGTCTTAGGAGGGATCTGAATAACTAGTCCGTTGGCGGCGCTTCCATTGATGCGTGAGAGCGGGAGATCACCGAATAATAGTTGATAGCCCGAATCGGTCTCGTCATCATCCACTGGACCTTCTGCTTCCATCCATTGAATGGCATAGCCAGGCATTCCGGCTTCCGTCGCCAGTGGGTTTTCGTACTGTTCATCCGTTCCGTTAACGCGAGTACGAAAGAGTCGTAGTCCATCGGTTTGAATAACTTCGTTGGCTACTAGAGTCGCCTCAATCTCACACTCGGTTGGCTCGCTGCCAAAGTCAAACTGGCCGAGTGGTCGGCTCTTTCCGGAGCTCTGGGCGTACACACCAATGGGTTCCGGCCGACGCCCGGGCCACACTTCATCTAAGTTGGGCCGGTGCCAAAGTGGTAGGTGATAGACGGGTGCCTTCTCATCGCCAAAACCTTCGTAAAACCATCGGCCAATGCCACCACCGCCGACCCAAATCGAATAGCCCTTGAATCGCAGTTTGTATTTTCCGGACGCAGGTACTCGGAACTGGCCCCAGCTGTAGCCACCTGCGTCGCTGAAGATGCTCGAAACGCGACCGACGGCTTCTTGCTCGCGCGTTTCAGGTGACGATTTGGGTGCCTTGCCACTTCTTACATCGGGCTGCGCATGCGAATCCAATACTGGAAAAGAAAGGCGATCCGGCAAGGTACCATTTTCACGCGGTAGGAAATTACCCACAAGCGACAATTCATCCCGAGCGTAATAGCGTTTCACGGTGTGTTCCGGACGTTCAAACTTTGCGATGATCGCTTGTCGAAGTGAATAGTCAGCAGCACTCATGTAGCGAGACAATTGCACATGGGAAACATCTAAAGCTTCTCCCGATTTATTGAAGCGAAACAACTCGCCATCTTCCGGGAGCATGTCACGTACCTGAATCCACGGCAAATTCAAAAGGTCACGCAAAGTGTTCTCGTACTCGTATCGGTTCAGCCTCCTTTTCATCGCTCGACCGTCACGTTTGATCCGCTCCATGTCAATGCGATTCAGGCTGCTCGAAAGCTCCGACAAAAATTGTGCTTTGAATTCTTCAGGCAGTACCGGTTCCGACTTGGGAGGCATTTCGCCCTCAATTACCCGCTCATACATTCGAACCAGTTTTTGAAGATCGCTTCCGGCCTCCCACTTCAAAGAAGTGATATCCAAAGAACCTTCTTGGGTACTGCCGCTATGGCACTCCAGACAATGAGACTTAAGAAAATTACCGATCAAAGCAGTCGGTTGCTGCGCACAAAGTCTTGCGGCAGGTCCATCCAGCAGGGAAACGAAGGAAAGAATCACGACCGAAAGCAAAACAATACTTTTAGCGTTGTGGATCACCATCTCGTTTGCCGCCCTAGTGAAAACTGAAGTGTTGTTTTGCAAGTTCGTAATCGACTCGCCTGTTGTGAAGTGCCTACTTGGCAACGGACTCCTTGGACAGCTCAACTTCCTTGCTGCCGACGAACATGATTTGCGCGGTTTGCCAAAGATAGCGTCGCCAGTTGGCCCAATCATGCCCACCGTCGCTCAGGACGGAAAACGTGCGGACACCAGCGCTATTGAAAATCGCCATTGTCTTGAAGCTGTTGTTGAGCGCGATGTCGGTCTCACCGGCTGCAAAGTAGAGTGGCACATTGAACTTCTTGTTGGCTTCAGACGCATGCAAAAGCTCAGAAAAATTCTCTTTCATCGCAGCCCGATTATCATCTTCGATGTAACCTGAACTGTAAACGTAAAGCTCGCTGAACTTGTCCAGGTTTGGAATGCCTGTGTTGAGCACAACGAAGCCACCCATCGATAGTCCGGCCAATGCTCGGGAATCACGATTAGGACGGGCACGATAACTCTTCTCGACATGTGGCAGTATGCATTCGAGGTATTCGCGTGCGCAAGCATCTGGTTCACCAGGCTTGAACGACTTGAACGACGCCAAACCGCGAGTGTTTGGCATGACAACGATCATCGGCTTGGCCAACTTCGAAGCGATAAGATTGTCCAGAATGACGTGCGCGTGACCACCGTTCTTGTCCGTTGCACTCCATCGCGAATCGTCATCACCGCCTCCGTGGTTGAGATACAGTACAGGATACGTCGTTGTACCTTCCTGGTAACCGGGTGGCAGGTACGCATGCATTCGTTTGTCATTGCCTGCGAGATCTTTGTAGGTGGTTTGTTCGACGGTTCCGTGCGGCACTTCTTGTACTGAATAGAACTGCGCGTCATCTCGCGGAGGAAGGGCCGCGAGAATTGGTAGAGGCAGTGGTCCCGTTACCATCGGAGGCCGCTGGGGCCTTGGCTGCGCCGAAGAGATGCCCGGAAACCATGCATTCATGGCAAGAGCAACTATCGGAACTGCCAATACGTTTATTTTGCAAGCAGGCTGATGCAATATTTTCATGATTGGGTTTCTGCAAAAAAGCCATGGGCCAGTTCCCAGGCAAAGCGAGCCTGGGAACTAGATACTGTCGGCTACTTTGAACGCTTGGCGACGAATTCTTCGGTTGCAAAGTCGCCAACTTTGCGAGTCAGCTTTAACTGGTCGCCATCCAATTCACCCATGTAGGTTATTAGCAACTCAGCGTCATTGAACTTCAACTTTTCGTCGAAAGACGCTTTTTTGCCATCGAGATTGACGTTCAATAAATCGCTTCGGAAATCTTTATCATCAAGCTTCATCGCTGCACTGCCAAGCATTTTGTCCTCTTTGCTTTCAAACGTGTAAACGTATTCCTGCTTACCGATTTGAGTATCGATCGTGGCAGTCCATTTGCCAGCGAGCGTGGCAGATGCTTGAGGGCTCGCAGGTTTTTCCGAGGAAGGCTTCGCAGCGGACGCTTGCTTTCCGACTGGCTTCTTATCCTGAAAAACACTTTGACTGAACCAGTACAAGCTGCTGCTCCAGTGGGCCGGATCGTGACCATGACCGTCGACATGCCACACGTGTTCGATCTCATTCTTTTTCAAGAACTGATGGATGTTTTGGCTGATCCGGATCAGTCCATCTTTGTTCCCGCAAGAAATCCAGAGCAATTTCAGTTTGGCTTTGGCGTTCTCGACACTCGGAATTAATACTTCGGCTGGCTTGGTATTGGGAGCAGCGGAGAATGGGCCGACCCAAGCGAAAGTGTCAAGATTGTTGAGGCCAAAGTTAAACGACTGACCGCCACCCATCGAAAGCCCCGCGATCGCTCGCTTCTCGCGACTCTTGTCGACCGAGTACTTGGCTTCGATTGCTGGAATTAAATCGTCGATTAGGTCGCGTTCAAAGGTGGCGAAGGCAGGTGCACTTTGCATGCCATTGCCTTCGGCTCGGTCATTCTTCTGAGCGCGACCGTTCGGCATGACCACAATCATAGGTACCGCTTTCCCATCCGCGAGTAGATTGTCGAAAAGCACGTTTGGATTCGCAAAACGCACCCACTCGGTTTCATCGCCACCGATTCCGTGCAGCAAGTAGAGAACGGGATACTTCTTGTCGGCAGTGTAACCAGGAGGCGTGTAAACGTTGGCTTTGCGTTTAGTACCTACCGTTTTCGACTCGTACTCGAACATCTCAAGCTTACCGTGCAATACTCCCTCGCGCAGGGTCTTGAAACCCTCAGGCGGCGAGTCGTAGAAGGCTACGTCATCCGGGCCAAGTTCAATTGGGCCACCGAAACCACCGGGGCGACGCGGTCTTTCCGGATTGTCTTGCGCAGCGGCGAATTGTGCGACGATGCACGACATCGCTAGAATGCCTAGCAACTTTAGTGATGCACATTTCATAACGATTGACCTTTCGAAAGTAGTGAAGAACGTCGGGTTGCCACGTAGGCTAATGCGCACCTGCGGACTCGACGGTAACGGCAAATATTAAGGGAATCGAAAAGTCTTCCCCTTTGACAAATTCAATGCTCTTTAGCGATTTGTTATTCTCAAGTGGAATCTTCAAGTAGCGAATCTGCTTTCCATTGGCGTCCAAAGCAAATTTGGATTCAGGAACATCGACCTTTTCGCGGTACGTAGCGAGATGCTTTCCATTAACCAGTTCGTGATCTTCCTTGGAACCATCTTCGTAGTTGCAGCGTACAATCACACTTGCCGCTCCGTTGGTATTCGGTGGACCAAAAGTGGCGATGGCACCAAGAAGATGAATGGACGCAATGTCCCCTGAACAAGCTAAACTTGTCGAAGGGGGCAACGATGCGGGACCGCGACCATTTGCCGATTGCAAAGCAATCATGTTGGCCACTCGCCCTTCCTGCGGGTCTTGGATTTCGAAGGGGACGCCTTCGATTTCAAGCGTCCCGTAGTTCTTAAATTCGAATTTGTCACCAGGCGCACCACGCATGCCCGGCAGCCCCTTTGCACTGCTAACCGTTGCGGCAGTGGACAACGTAAGTGGAGTGTAGCGGCCTCGGTTATTCAAGAAGGTCAATAGGTCAGCCATTTCCTGCTTGCTGATTGACCCTTCAAAACCTTCGGGCATCAGTGATTTGACCGAAGCGTTCATCTCTTCGATATCCGCTCTAAGGACTTGCTCTTCCTTTCCCTGTGTGTTGATGATTCGAATCGCATTCGCCGATTCACCGGCGAGCATACCGTTGACTACTTTGCCGTCCGTCGTGAGAACTTGGTAGGTTCTAAAGTTGTTTTCAACGCTCCTGGACGGATCGAGCACGTTCATCAGAATTTCGTGTTTGGGATGCACGGCCATTCCCGTTAGATTGGGGCCAATGGCAACGCCAAGTTCACCATGCTTGTGGCATTGAGCACAATGCTTCTTGTACATAACAACCCCGTTTGCAAGATCACCTTTCATCTCAGTAACCGGCAGCCACTCGTCGACAAGTGCTTGCCGATTGCTTGCGACCATCGCACCACGAGCCTTCATTAACTCTCCCGCGCGACGAGCGATCTCGCGATCAGGGTGGTTGAGAATGGCTTGCCGTTGGTCCAATTGGAGCTCCGCGAATTGAATTTGGCCTTGCTCAATCGCATCCAGCATCGACGTTGTCGTTTCGGCTCGATTGAGCAGTAAACGAAGCACGCTGCTAGCGAGGCTTGGTCCGAGCTTGCGACGTGCGGCGAGCAACTGTTTGGCTAGTCCATCGACACGTGCAACCTGCAGTGCATCCATCGCCTTGTTCCCAATCTCGGGCGACAATTGAGGCGTGAAGAACTTGTCGACCGCCGCCAGAATGCGAGAACTTGTTGGAGCCAAACGAACGGCCTGCCCCCACGCACTCAAACGCTTCTCGTCATCAACCGTACTATTGAGAGCAATATCGAACAAGCTTCCCTGAATGGAAGCAACGCTTTGATCAAGATCGCGAATCGACCACTTGTCAGCGACGGAAAGCACGGCTGCTTTGCATTCGATGCTCGTCGATTCGGCAAGAAAGCGATCGCGGAATTTCTTCTGCGCCTCTTCCGACAGAGTTATCGTCAAATCCTTTGGCCAACCGCGAGCCAACCCTTCCCATGCAGCAACCGTCAGTTTTGAGTTTGAGTCCAAATCCAGCAGTTGGGCAATCTTGTCGGCAGTCGGATTCGAGCGAGCAATGTGCTCTGCCAAAACTGAGACACGTGCTGAAAGATTCATACCAGTAGGAACATCTTTGCCATTCACCAAGGCGACGAGCGTTGGGATTGGGTTTGACGCTGCTGCAGATGTCCAGGCATCGAGCAGAATGTCATCTCCGGCAACCGACTGACCGCCAAGCATGAGACCAGACAAGAGTTCGCCCGATACCAACTTTCCAGATTTATCGTCGGAGATGCGGAGCAGAAGCGTAAGTTCCACACGCGGATCGGCATCCTGCTGCAGATTCATGTCGAGCGCTTGCTTGATCTGGGCTGGATCGCAGCAAGTGATGGCTGCATTCCGGACTGGGCTGGAAGGATGCTTGAAGCCTTTCGTGCATGCATCTTGCAACGACTTGCGGGCCGAATCGCTGCCTGATTCCGCAAGTCCGTCGAGAGTCCAAATTGCATGCATGGCAGATGGTGCAAGACCAATCTCGTCCATCCCGAGGTCGTCCACGAGCGCAACCAACGCAGCTAACGTGGGGGCATCGTTCGCATTTTTCTCGACAAGGAGTCGCTGCGCCGTGCGACGCCAAAAGAAATTCTTGTCTTTAAGAGCATCAACGAGTTCACTCAAACTGGCTTTTGACAAGTCGCGAGATCGGGAAGCCACTTTGTCGCCTTCGCTGGTCTGATACAACAGCCGATAGATGCGAGCGAATCGCTTGTCTCGCAGATCGCTTTCGTATGCCCCACCCTTACCTGTCTTGAATCCAATTGGCGTTGGATTGTGTTGGATGATGTAGTTGTACCAGTCGAGTACCCAAACGTTTCCATCGGGGCCGACTTCGGACATGATTGGTGCGGCCCAATCGTCGATGCTTGCCACCGTATTGAATGTGTTATTACTTTTGTAACCCGCGCCATTTTTTTGCAGGATGAAGCTACCGACAAGGTGCCCAGTTGGCTCGCAGACCATCTGAATCCTATTCCACCAGGCGCTGGGGTAATTTCTGGCGGTATAGATGGCCGAGCCAGCGGCGGCCGTATAGCCACCGTGCACGTCAACTTGTCGAATCTTGTCATCGAGCGCTTTAAATTTTGCGTCAGGCGAGATCTTTTCCAAAGTTTTCGGTGACCAACCCGCTACGCGGTCGTAATAGCGATTTGGAATCGGCATATGGACGCTGGGGCAATTGTTCGCCGTAGAACCGAATACGTACCCTTCTTCACTGAATCCGAGTCCCCAAGTGTTGTTGTTCGTCGCTCGCATGAATTCGAGCGCTTCGACGCGGATTGTATTTTGATTGAATTTGTCGGTTGCGTCTTTTGCAGCCACCTTGGTAGCGCTATCAATTGCGTACGCAGGCGCCGTTGGATCGGCAACGCCGCTCTTCACTTTGAATCGCCAAAAACCCTGACGGAAATTCATTTGCTTTTCGCCGTTGATCACGGGCGTGGAATTGTTGTAGCCCTGCATCCCCCAGATCCAGTTGTCCGGAGCGTACTGGAAATTCCCAACACCCCCGTGCGTATCACCCATCGCCCAACCAGTAATCAAAACTTGGCGGAAATCAGCAGCGTCATCGCCGTCTGTGTCTTTCAAGTAGATGGTGGATTGACCGTCTTGAACGATCACACCACCGCGATAGCACACCAACGTTGATGGGATGCTCAAGTGTTCCGCAAACACGGTGAACTTATCCGCGCGACCATCATTATCCGTGTCTTCGCAAATCTTGATTCGATCGCGCCCCTGTCCGACAGGCTGCAATTCATTTGGGTAATCGATCGTCTCGCAGATCCAAAGCCGGCCGCGTTCGTCCCAGTTCATTGCAATCGGCTTGCCTTTGATTCCCGCGAGATCATTATCGCTGCGAGATTTTTCTGGCCAGTTTTCGTTCGACTCTTTCGCCCACAGGGACATCCTGAAACTCTGCGGAACCGAATAACCTTTTATCGATGTCTCGGCCGGCAGTGGATTTTGCATCTCTGTCAGCGGAGCACCTTGAGTTCCCCATTGTCTGCCTGGCGTGTAGTTTGGGATCTTCGCCCCAACATCGACAAACGTGAACAGTTTTTCGTCAATCGAGGGCTTCATCATTTCAGGATTGGTGAAAGCCCGATTGGCTTGCGCAACTGCCTTGGATTCTTGGGCCGTTTTCGAACCGTCGTCCAATGCGTTACCCGATGCAGCAGTCACGGAAGCCACCAACGGTGCATGGCAAGCCCAACGAATTCCACGCATTATCAACTGCTGGAATGCAATGTTGCTCCATGTTCTAACGTCTTGCGAAATTGCATTCGATGCGTAAGCAGTTACGAATAGAGCCGTAATTAACAGTAACAAGGTTGAAAAACGACGAGAATTGATTGACACGATTTATCCCTAGTTTTGATAATGAGCTGGATTAGCCGTTAACTTGTTGGAGTTTTAAATTGGGTGGCAATGAACAAATCATTGCTTCTTACTGACTCTGCGTTCAATGACTCCGCAATTCGCGTAAGGAGTCGTATCAAATAGGCAGCGTCCTCGGGCTGAATCGCAGCGAACATTATTGTTCGAATGGCCTCGCTAGCGTTCCATAGTTCCCGAAATTTTCGCTTGCCGCTGGGAGTGAGTCCGACCGTACGAGCTCGGGCGTCGCTGGGATGAACGTCACGAAGGATCAGACCTTGTTTTTCAAGCAAGACGAGCATCGCTCGGACCGTACTGGGATCGGACGGCATGCGTCGTGCAAGCTCTCGCTGCGTCAAGACATCGCCACGGGAGAGCGTTGCTAGGAGAACAAACTGATCTGCGGTAACCCCATGCTTTGCAAATTCTGCATCCGACTGGCGGTGCATAGCCAAATAGGCGGCTCGCATCGCCATTGGGAGCTCGCTTTTGTCCATCATATAGGCTCTCGAAGGATGCTAAATATCGTGTGTGCACGCATGAACTGAGAGTTTACTGCATAGCTTGTCTGATTGCAATCACCCTACCCGTAAATCATCCTCTGCGGGGGAGAGTGTGCCATTACGCCATTCGCCTATAGGACTCCAAACGTCCTAAAGGGGGTCCCATATGCCCGGAATGCCCCTTCAGGGCAACTTGGGACGTTTCTCTGTTACCCAGGGCGGCGCTGCGCGACTTTCGTCGCTTCGCTCTGCCCTGGGCTGATCTTTTGCTGCCCCATTCGGGGCGTCTTCCTCCCCCTGTTTCTCGCCCCAGGTCGCAACGACGTCTGGCCGTGACCTGAGCAGAAGATGGAAGTGATTGAAAGACACGAAAACGCCAAAAGGTCGATCCCGAAGTTTTCGGCGAGTTGCTTGAGTTTGGCTTCGATCCAGCGTTTTCGGTGATCCCCGTTGCCCTGGTGCCCCCCGCCAGGTGGCCGCCCAGGTGGCCGCCCAGTGTCCTCCCCGACATAATGCCATATGCCAGGAATGCCCCTTCAGGGCAACTTGGGACGTTTCTCTGTTACCCAGGGCGGCGCTGCGCGACTTTCGTCGCTTCGCTCTGCCCTGGGCTGAGCTGTTGCTGCCCCATTCGGGGCGTCTTTTGAAAAGACATTGCACCTTGGCTGTCCGACCGTAATATGCAACGGCTTAACCGAAAATCGGATCGGGATCTTCGACTTCAGCGTTCTCGTGGCCATGCTTGGCTCGACGCCTGTTGCGTTCTTCTTTCACCCGTTCCGGCGTTTCAATACGAAGCAAGACAACGTCCTTGGCGGTGAACAAGACATTTACGAAAGCAACCGTTAAGGAACTCAGAACGAGGACGATGAATGCAGATACTTCTTCGGGATTGCTCCAACTGGACGAGCGGTCTGGAAACAACTCGGCTAACGTCCAAAAGAAGTTAGGAAAGCAATACCATCCAAACGTCAGTGTTTGATAGTCATTGGCAGCCAAACTTAAGGAACAGGTCACAACGACGGACATTACGATCATGACCAACGTCAACGCAAAGGAGATGATCAAACGCCCCATCAGAACCTTCCTAAGGAATACCATGCAACTAAGCCGCACAATACCGAGGTAAAGTGCCAAATAGCAAGTCACTGCGGAAATGTAGATGATCAAAGGGAGCTGAATGTTGCGCTGGCCAGGTGGAAGCAACACTAGCGGGGCAAGGGCTAGTGTAAAGGCTGAGCCCATAAAACTGAGTAGGACAAAGATGTAGCCTGGCCCTGCTCCCGGATTGAGCCAAGTCAAAAAGACCCGTCCGAGCAATGAACTGGGCAAAGAACGGCGCGCGCGAGCAGGAATGGTCCCTCGCTCACCCATCATGATGCTCCCAGAGACGCCCCAATGGATGAAGAGAGACGTCACTGCCACGGCGATCATCTCCTGCATAAAATTCATGCCAACCCCTGCGTTCGAGTCATTGCCATACGCCACGATCATGAATCCTTCCATCATGCACATGAGTAGCCCGATGACGAGAAGCGGGATTCGGATCGGGGTTGATCGGTTGTCGCTGCTAAAGCCAATGGCACAAGCCCCGCATCTCAAGAGCAACCATCCGTACAATATTACGGCTAACAAAAATACGCCAAAAGCAATCCAACGCTCCAGCCCATATCCACCCGAAGATACCAGTCCAATCAAAATGGCGCCGGTCCAAAAGGCGCAAAAAACCTGTCCTGCCAATAGAATAATGGAAAAGAATACTTGCTGCATCCGCGTACGAGAAAACGAAGCAACCGAAATCGCTATCGCGGAAAGTGCCAAACTACAGGACGCAATGATCGATATTGTCATCGCGATGACTTCCAGCGTGATACCTCGCAAAAGGTACGTTAACGCAATGCAAGGCGCTATGACCGATAAATAGACGATCAACTGAAGCGCAGCGACGCTCAGTTTGCCAACCAGGATGTGCCTTGGTGACAGAGTTGAGAGGGATAATGTCTCGAACGTACCGTCCTCAAGCTCCGATGCCATGGAGCGAAACGTGGATTGAGGAATCACAATCAAGGCGGGTACGATCAAGATGATTGCATACCCGATCAGCATCCCAGCACCGCTCGAATTGTAGTAGATGCTGGGGATCATGCCCACAATTGCCAAAATCGACCATGCCAGGATGACGATCGTCAAGAGCATCAAGGTCCAAGAAAACTGCCGGCTTTTGAGCGCTTGGCGAGTCTCTTTGACCAAAATTGGGTTGACCCAATCACTCCACGCGATGAGCCGCTTGTCCCAGGCGGTTTCACCTTCAACGAGTTGCTGAATGGCTGAGGCGTGTTCAAGCTGGTCGGGAGCCGTTGTCGGATTTGCAGTCACCGGAGTGTCTGTCGCTTCATTCGTAATCGTACTCATTGAACAGCTCCAGTTGTAACCTTCATGAACACATCCTCCAGCGTTTCGCGATGAGCCGCGAATTCGAGGATTGCGAAGTCCGCATTGACGATTGCCTTGAGCAACGCGACTTGCTCGTTAGGACCACCAACCAATTCTAACGATAAGCTATTGTCGGTTCGTGTCACATTCGAAACGCCAACCTGTTCATTGAGCCACTGTTGCAGCTGCTGCCCGCGTTCGAGTGCCGTCATTTGAACGCGCAAGGCACCTTGGATCGAGCGTCGGATATCGGCCACACTTCCCACGGCCAGCAATCGGCCACGTTCGATGATCCCAACTTGATCACACATCTCTGCCAATTCGGTGAGGATATGGGATGAGACCAAGATTGTTGTCCCGTCAACGGCCAATTGTTGGATCATCTGTCGCAGCTCGATGCGAGCGCGTGGATCCAAGCCATTAGCTGGTTCATCCAAGATCAGAACGGCTGGCGAATGGATCATCGATCGTCCCAAGCAAAGCCGTTGTCGCATCCCTTTCGACAAGCCTGTAATGGGTTTGGAAGCAATCTTGTCGAGCCCTGTGAAACTGAGCGTTCGTCGTAGTGCGGCGATGCGGTCCTTTCCCAAAAGACCGTACGACCGTGCAAAAAAATCCAAGTACTCGACGCAGTTCATGTTCTGGTACATGGAGAATCCATCGGGCATGAAACCGAGACGTCGACGCACCAAGTCCGGATCATTGATGACGGAGAAGCCGTCTACAAACGCATCGCCGTAGCTTGGTAGCTCGAGCGTGGACAAGATACGCATGCTGGTCGTCTTGCCCGCTCCGTTCGGGCCAATGAAACCGAATACTTGCCCGCGATACACTTCGAACGACACGTCATTGACCGCCTTGGTGCTACCAAAGAACCGGTGGATCCTACGCAGTTCGATCATCGGCTCGGTGGCAGAATGGACGTTGCTATCAACCATATTGAATACCTATTGCTAGTTAGCCCGTTCCGGATCCAAAACATCGATTTGTTTGTCAGGCAATCGATCTTCGGCAAATGGACTGGTTCCGGGTGCGACCGATTCTCTCGCCATGGCCGCGATGATACCGAAGGGGAGCAGCACGACGAATGCAAAGCCAAACAAACCGAACGTGACAACGGGTATGAGTGCCATCAGTGCGATGGCTGCCCATACGTTTTGACCTTGGTGGAGAATCGCCAACCTAACAACCAACAGCAGAATTGCAGTCAAAGCAGTTATAAAGAAAAGGCTCCGCAGCGTGATCTTGTCGCCCATCGTGCATCTCCTAAAGGTTTATGGTTATTGATTGAAAAGGCTGTCATCTGAGCCTGGTCGAGCTAGGTTTTCACTTTGTACTATGATACCGCCTTTTTCGTGCGGCATGTTTATCGTGATGAAGAGACAAGGCCACCAACGAAAACCCGGGGGAAGAACAGGGGGCTTCGCAATTTTAACCGATTAAGACCACACGATTCGGTTTCCTTTAGCGCTTATACTGTGGCAAGCGTTCCTCGAAGCACCAAGACGGAATGGCCCAAAGGGGATGATTACTCTGCTCGTGGAGGATGACGAACACCTGGAAGGCTTTGCGGAGTACATGAGTACAACGCAGTGTGTGGTACAAAGGAAGAGGAGTAACCAGAAGAAACCCAAATGAACGAGGAGAGTAACATGCAGACGATGATGGCCGTGGAAGGAATTCAAGGCACGGTGGCGGAGTTGCTGGACCGGTTGTCGCCGGGGGACGAGGTGATTCTGACCAAAGACCGGATGCCAGTGGCAAAGCTCATGATTGAACCGCAGTCGTTGTCGCCTGGGACGAAGACGTCGCGACCGGGTCCGGGGCTATGCAAGGGAATGATTACCTACATGGCCCCCGATTTCGACGCCCCGCTCGAGGACATGAAGGAGTACATGGAGTGAAACTCCTGCTCGACACGCACGCCGGTCGGTACCATTGACTCGCCTGTCTATTCTGTTGGTTCTGGTGGGTTAGGCAAACACGCGAATAACAAGCCTGGAGTTAGCGTCCAGTAGCCCACACGGACACCTGCCTTGGCCAGTACATCTCCGGCCCAAACGTTGCAGGTTCGAAAAAGGTGGTAGTGACCTGTCCCCTCGTAAAATGCGTCCGTGTCGCTGTAATGGCGATTCGCAACGGGAATCAAAGTGCCGCCCGGGTTGGTCTTGAAGGAGGACATAAGATACTCGCATAGGCGTTTGTACTGCTCGGACGAAAGTCGGATCTTTCGAGAGTTTTTAGAAAACCAGGACAGGTCGGCACACAAATCAACATGTACCACAGTCTCGCCAAGGCCGGCAAAGGCATACAGGACATTCGAAATTTTGAGATCATCCCAGGTCTCCGTCTCCATATAGAATTGGCGATTTCCCCAACCAAAGATGGCATAGCGGTTTCTCGCATCAAACGTTCGAAAGTCGGTCGATTGAAATCGATCAAGCCATCGAAATTCGGGCTGATCTATCGGCAAAACAAGATCGACGTGAACACCATTGTTGATGACCAGTATGTCTATGCCGTTGTTGACATCCGCATGCCGAAACGCTTGATTGACAGGTGTGTTCCCAAGAATCCAAGCTGCCGCTGCAAAACAAACGATGCCCGCGATCAAAAGCCCGAATGCCCGCTTAACCCATCGCCAAACAAAACCAAGCCATGACTTTCGCTTTATGTCTGGTGACTTGTTCATGGTGATTTCATCCTGTCAATTCATGATCGGAAGGGTGAGGCTCCTGCCGAACCCATGCGACGCCAGCTCGGCAGGAGCCTCGCCCTCCCGTTGTTTTTGAAACGATTAAAGCGAGAGATAATTTCACAAGTCCCTCACGTGCGTATCGGGTTGTAATTAGTAGTTTTCACGTCGCCGCTCGCCTAAACGCTGCACTAGACTCGGAGGAACAAATGCAACGTTGGCTACGATCATCATAAGGCCAAACGTAATCATCCCTAGAAACAACGCGATACCGCCATGCACCATCAACGCCACCCCAAGAGTCCAAGGCCGCGTCCAACTAGGCCAGATCATACCACAATAACTGACCTCCCAAAACAAGGCTAAATGGGTCGCAATGGAAGAGAGAATCGCAAAATGCCCGGTCCAGGTCATATCCAGCGACTGGTATTCGTAGGACGCGATCGAATACCACATGGCGCTTCCATCCCACCACATCTCACCACGCAGTTTACCAAGGCCACCAAAGAGATAGATGACACACAAATGCAATTGGATCATTCGAGTCGCGAAGTTATTGGACCAACACGCCGGCATTTCTCGTCCACACTCCATTGTGGGTAACCCGGCCAAAATCCATAGCCAGGCGTGTTTAATGTAGGTATTCTGATATCTGTGGTGCAGCCAACGATCTACACTCCAAACGCTGCCTGGCCGCGCTAGGCAAAGGTACATGACAAGCATGAGTGTGATTTGGTCTAAGCCGAAAAGCATTCCGGTCATTCGATGGGCTGTCATCAGGGTCGTGAACCAGGCTAAAACGCTAAATGTCCGAGTGAAAAAGCCTAGAGCGAGCAAAAGCCCTGCCAAGCACGCGAACATCTCATGGGCCCAAATCACCGACATCGACTCCGTCTGGGCCAGATACGTCCATTTGAAGTCGGGAACAGGGCCATTGTGTAGCCCTTTCCAAGTTGCATTGTTGATCAAGGCGAACGGACCCATAAACGAATCCAAGTTCAACATCCAAACCAAATGAATGTAAGCGATCATCGAGCCGGTTGCGATTCGCATTACCGCCAACGTATGGGCTTCAATTGGCCGAAAGAAGAACTCCTGAATTGCGGCCAGAAACGAAGTATCGGTTGCTTCCGCGTCGGATCCGAACGGCGCAGCTATGGATGAATTCATCGCGAGGCTCCGTCGCTGGCTTTGCCGGGGAGCTCGTCGATGGGTTCAACTGCAGTCGACTCGAGCATCGTTTCTGCAAGAACTTTGGTCAGTCGAGGGTCGTTCAATCTCCAACCCTCTTTGAGCACTTGCTGCGAGTCCGGAAGCAATCGTTCTAAGCGTCTCAGCTTGACGTTCTCAATGCCCCGCGAGTGCTTAAGGCTGCTAACGATCGAGAACTGGATCTGATCGTAGAGGACTTTATCGGTTGCCCATGTCTGCATGAATTCCAGGTCTTTTTTCAGTTCTGGAGTGACCTGATCAGGAGCGTAACGGCTGGTGTAGAATTCCGAGAGCATGAAATAGCGGTGGAAGAGCAATCTTGGCCAGTGTTCGTTTCGGTCCGGTAAAAGGAGAATTTGGGTTGATTCCTGATCGGGGGAGTCGTCCGTCGGAGAGGCAGAAAGCGTGCATTGAATCAAGTGCCCAGGTCCAGGGTTGGGAGCAAAAAAGAAGTAGCCATGATTTAGGTATAGCCATTGCGAATAGGGCTTCATCGTTTCCGACAGCAGAGAGAATTCTGGTCCCGTTCGAATTTCGCTGCGAGAAAAAAATCGGAGGGGCTCCGCCAAAACTCCCAAGAAGTGGATCAGGAACGCGATTAACAAAACGTACTGGATCGAGGTGGGACAGCGGATTACAGGGGGCTCGGAGTTCGACAATTTTGGCAGTTTTGGCAATGCAGCGGACGGCATAAGTTTTTCGTTGTGAGGCAGGTGGATCGAATCTCCGTAGAGTAACACGATTGTTTTCACCCAACCAGAACCTTTGTCGCTTGCGAGGGTTAGAGGAAGGGCTAGATTAGCAATAACCGCCCGTACAATCGGTCTCAAAAACGACTTTTCCCTTGAGAAGCCGAACTAATTGTCGCTCGGCGGCAGTTCGAGTCTAGCCATCTGTTGTCGATCAACTAGAGTCAATTCGATGGCAATTTGACCACAATTCGCAAAAAGCGATCCAACCCCAGCATTTCCTATGCAAATCAGAAACTTCCTCAAAACCAGTCTGTTATCTTGCTCCATTTTCGCTGCGTCGGGCACTGGCTTCGCCACCGCCTCTGGAAACCCGGACATCGTGGGTGTCCTGGCAACCATTACCGAGCCTGGAAATGCGTCCGAACTTGGTCTCACACAGGATCAATTGGACCGATTGGAGGCCTTGATCAAACAACACGAAAGCCAAGCGCTGACGTTCGCAAGCGAGATTCGACGGTTGCCGTCGGCTGAGAGACGAGCCAAAGAAACGGAGAACATTCGTTCGATCGAACGCCAGGGGCTCGCTCTGCTGACCGAGGCCCAACAATCGAAAGCCGAAATGTGGCGTCTCAAAAAATTGGGTGCGGTCGCCCTTTCGGAACCCGAAGTGGCAAAGCTGATGGGGGTAACCGAGGAACAATCCGCCAAAATCAAAAACGTGCTTGAGGGAAGATCGATTCTGTTTCGCGAAATGGGGCGAGACAAAGCGACCGCTGAAATCAATTCTCGAATAGTCGCGGTATTGGACGATTCCCAGAAGAAAATGTGGCAGACATTGGTCGGCAAACCCGAGGCAGCCGAAGCAACGGAAAACGTAGCTGCTCAGAATCCCACGTCGCCATCCCCTTCCCCCTCGGATGTAGCTGCAAAACCACCAATAAAATTGATCGGCCCT
>JANMLD010000057.1:0-36858 GCA_031372345.1 Pirellula sp. | reverse complement strand
CGAAGAGAAATTGACATGCTTGATCAAATCGTTACCCAAGCGGTTGCGGCGTCAATTGGTACCGGTTCCGGATACGGTCAAGCAGTTGTTACCCAAGATCGTTGAGCGAGAAAGCCAACAGGCACCGTTTTGGAAATCGCTTTGCGACGTTTTGAGTAGTTTCCTGGGCGAGGTGGTGAAGCCCAGCGATTTTGATCTGAGCGGCTTACCTGAGCATTTGAGAATGCGAGTCGAGCTTGTGGATGAAAAGGGGGTCGCGGTGCAATCCAGTCGCGACCTCGCCGCATTGCAGCAGGCTCAACGAGCGTCTGCCCTTCAAGCGTTACCGGTCGCTACGTCGGCTAAGCCTGCCGCCTACGACTGGACACGTACCTCGATGGATACTTGGGATATCGAAGCCTTTCCGAAAAGTGTCGTAGAGCTGCGCGGGGGCGTTCGGATGAACATGTACCCAACGCTATTCGTCGTCAAAGAAAAGATCGCAACTGGGTTGGTCGATCATGAAGCCTTAGGAGAGCAGTTGTTTCGCCGTGGTATGACTGCGCTGTTGAGCAAAATTGAGCGGCGCGAGATTCGGAGTCAAATTCAGTTCCTGCCACAGTGGACTACTTCCTCGCTTTGGTTATCGGATCGCTTTGCGGGCGATCGGCTAAAAGACTTGGTCGGCGATCTTATTGCCAGGCTTGCGTTTATTGATACGAACTGGGCTAGCGAACAAGTTGCATCTGTCTTTCGAACCAAGGTGGAGTATGAGATCTGCAGATTGAAGCGGATTGAGCGGGTTGCAGGCGCAGCCGCTGAAATCGGTCGCTGGTTGCCCAAGTTTGCAGAGGCGAATCACAAAGTCCGATCCTTGCTAGAAAAAACACCGGCCACGTGGTCGGAGAATGTTCGATCGATTCGCGAGCAAATTGCCGCCTTGTTTCACGAATCGTTGTCGTACCAAGTCCCTTGGTGTTACGTTCGCGAGATCCCGCGCTACTTGCAAGCCACCGCCGTTCGACTGGATCGACTCAAGTCCGTAGGTCACCTAAAAGACTTGGCAATAGACGCCATGGCATCGAATTACTGGAAGGACTACGTAACTCGGGTGGCGAGCCTGCAACCATCGCCGACAACGCTGCAGTCGGTACCTGGAGGAACCGAGCTTCGTCTAGAGCCAACGGGACCTTTACTCGAGTACCGTTGGTTGATCGAAGAGCTTCGCGTATCGATTTATGCGCAGCAACTAGGCACTCGGGTCAGCGTATCGCCCAAGCGGCTCGACAAGTTGAAAGAACAGCTCCCGGAGTGATAGCAGCGGTGTAAGTCACCCTCCCCGAGGGAGCAACGCTGTGAAGCATTTTTTCCTGTGTTTCGCTACCACTGGCTTCACGCCAGTGGGGCGATAATTGGCAGCTACTTTCAACCCGTGAGGGGCTAGGCTCTCCACCGGTTTCATACCGGTGGAAGCAGCGTTTCTCGCATCCAAACGTTGCTCCCACCGAGTAAACTCGGTGGAGAGCTCGAACCGAATGGTCATGCCTGTAGCCGCCAATTGCTGCCTCCGTCGGGGCGGGCCCGAACGGAAGGCGTAAGGTCAAATGGCGTGCCATTTCATTGATCAAAATGCTTCACAACGTTGGGGAGTGAAGGAGTGAAGGAGTGAAGGAGTGAAGTGAGGGAGTAGAGACAGGACCTGTCGTCGGAGGAGGGATGCCTCAGTAAAAGGCGTCTACGGAATATCAAATAGCAAATAGCAAATGGCAAATACTCCAATACTCCCGCCTCCAGCCTCCAGCCTGTATCCTCCAGCCTCTTACGGAAGGATTACGCCGCGTTTTTCGGCCAGCAACCGCATGGCGATTTCAAAGTAAGGAAACGGGATTTTCGGCTTGCGTTTCCGGGACCAAACAAATACCACGTTGACCATCGATCGAGGGAGCTCACCTCGATCGACCCTGCCCACAAGGTCGTCGATGAACGCTTGTTGCTCGGGCAGAAACGTGCGTAGGCCAAAGTACAACTGGTCTCTTAGCTCCACGGTATTGAACGACATCATGCGTTCGGCTTCGTTAAAATCGAGTCCGTCTTGCGCGTAGGCCACGCCAGACGAAATCGACGTCAAGGCTGCAAAAACCCCGCTAAGCGTGCCGATTGCAAGTCTACTTTTTTGTTTCATGATTCTCCCGTGCTTTCTGAATTCGCCCTGCTTTGCGATGCTGGCTCTGGTCAATCCAGGTCAATCTGGGGACAATACTGAGGTGCAAAACTTATTTCAAGGGAATTTTGGAAGGCTGAGTAGTTTGGGGAACCCCGATACACGACAATTTTCTTGGCCAGCAGCCGGTCGACTTGCAGGGGTCGATTTCGGCACGGTTCGGATTGGAATTTCGATTTGCGACCCAAGCCGCACTTGGACTAGCCCTTTGGAGACCTACACCAGACGAAGTGCTGCGCTCGATCAAAAACACTTCGAGGATTTGGTACGCGAGAATCAAATACTCGGATGGGTCGTTGGGCTACCTATTCATTGCGATGGGCGTGAAAGCCTGAAATCAACGGAAGCACGTGATTTTGCGTCGTGGCTCTATCATATTACGGATCGACCGGTTCGCTTCGTCGATGAACGTTACACCACAGCACTCGCCAACCGACTGTTGCGGGATGCCGAATTGACCCACAAGAAACGAAAGAAACAAGTGGACAAAGTGGCAGCCCTGTTGATCCTCGAAACGTATCTTGAGTCTGCCAAGCACCCGACCTTCCAACCATTGCCGCTCGAGGATTAATCTCACTATGAAATCAAAAACCATGCGTTCCCTAGCTGAGCGGCGATTTGCAGCAGCCATCCTTCTCTGTGCTTTCTGCCAGATCCCTATACAGACTCAGCCGTTGCATGGCCAGGAGGGACTGCGAGCGGACAGCAAAACAAAACTGGAAGAACCCAAGGGCATAACTAAGTATTTGGGCCGACGCGTGGCTCAGCCGATGCGTTACATGCACATGAATTGGCTTAGTCGGCCAGAGCGTATCCAAGAAGAGAATCCGCAAGAGATGTTGGAACAACTGAATCTCAGGGACGGTTTGGTGGTTTGTGATTTGGGTTCCGGCGACGGTTACCATACACTCCAAATGGCCCCTCGGGTCGGCCCATCGGGAAAGATCATTGCAGTGGATATTCAACCACAAATGCTACAGGAGCTCTCGCGAAAGTTGGCAGAAAAGAAACTCGAGAATGTGGAAACGGTTTTAGGTGAGCTTTGGGACCCGAAGCTGCCGGAACATGCCGTGGACTTGGTATTGATGGTCGATGTTTACCATGAATTCTCGCATCCAGTTCAAATGCTGGCTGCACTACGAAAAGCTTTGAAACCCAATGGTCTGATCGCCCTTGTCGAATTTCGAGGGGAGGACCCAACGGTGCTCATACGAGCCGAGCACAAGATGACTAAGGCTCAAATCCTCAAGGAGTATAAGGCGAATGGTTTCAAAGTGGCCAAGGAGTACGAGCGACTCCCCTGGCAGCATCTGATGTTCATGCAACCTGATGAATCGTGGATCGATAAAAATTAGTCGCTGAATATTGTCGCCTTTCGCTCTGCGAAAGTGCGTCTAGTAAACGCACTTTTGCGGAGCAAAAGGCGACAATGGCGGAGCAAAAGGTGACAAATTACGGAGCAAAAGGCGACAAACGGTGGACGAGCGAGGCCCTTCGCTCGTTGGGTTTAAAACCTGAGCGAGGGCCTCGCTCAGCCACAAATGCACTTCGGCTGATCCAGAAATTGGAGTTGGACGGACCACTCAAGATTGACTCGTACTCAAAAAAAATATGCCGCGGAAATTTGCGATAACGATTGCGTACGATGGAACAAACTATGGCGGTTGGCAGTTGCAAATCAACGCGGACACGATCCAGCGACGATTGATCGATGCGCTCGCCAAAGCGACGACGGAAAGAACCCACATTCAGGGGAGCGGAAGGACCGATTCTGGCGTCCATGCCATAGGCCAAGTCGGAGCGTTTGTGTTGCAAAAATGGATGCATGATTCGGGCAAACTTGCGCTCGCCATCAATCGATACTTGCCCGACGACATTGTCGTTCGCGAGTGCCGAGAGGTTGTCCTAGCCTTCGATCCGATTCGGGACGCGAGGAGCAAGCGTTACCGATATACCATTCGCAATTCCAAAGTGGCGGATGTCATGAACTACCGGTTCCATTGGTGGCTTCCGCGGCTCCTCGATCACGACGCCATGCGCGAGGGAGCAAAGTTTCTTGTCGGCACTCATGACTTCAAGGGATTTGAGACGCCTGGTTCGCCCCGATTAACCACAACCCGCACGGTCTATGCATTGGAAGTTTCTTCGGTCCAAACGATGGATGGCCTGGACGTCTGGATCGATGTGGAGGCCGATGGATTCCTGTACAACATGGTGCGGAACATTGTTGGCACGCTGCGGGATGTTGGGGCTGATCGTTTTGGCCCGCGTTGGATGCTGTCGGCTCTTGAGTCGCGCGAGCGAAAACAAACGGACCTAACGGCTCCCGCCAGGGGATTGTGCTTGATGCAAGTCAATTACCCACCGGATTTGTTTCTAAGCGATTAGCATTCCAACGACCGGAAAATTCTCAGCCGCATCCTCTGTCCTATCTTCCTGTCACAAAATCTTCCTGTCGACAGTCAATCGGTGCCTGGTACCTACCGCCGGACGCTTTTCGACACAGCCGACAAAAGTAGCAGGCACGCTCCGCCGTGCCGTCCGCTCGTCAGCGTTTATTGCGATTCTAGGTGGACGGCACATGGAATGTGCCTACTACTTTGACTTTTGTCGGCTGTGTCCAACGTCGGAACTACGGGTTGCCTGTCACTTCGAAACCCATGTCGGCGATCATTTCATAGTCTTCTTGTGGCGGTTGACCTTGGGTCGTCAAGTAATCGCCGACGAAAATGCTATTCGCGACGTACAGGCCTAGCGGTTGTAAAGTTCGCAGATGTCTCTCTCTCCCACCTGCTATCCGCAACTCACTCTTTGGGTTGACGAATCGAAACATGCAAAGCGCTCGCAAACAGTCGCGTGGGTTCAAATACTCTTTTCGCTCCAGCGGCGTACCGTCGATGGAATGCAAGAAGTTCAACGGAATGGATTCCACGGACAATTCGTTTAGCTCGAAGGCCATCTGAACAATGTCTTCCTGCTTTTCACCCATGCCGATGATGCCGCCACTGCAAAGTTCCATACCAGCTTTGCGAACATTTTTAAGCGTTTCCACGCGATCGTCGAAAGTATGCGTCGTGCAGATTTCGGGATAGTATTCTCGGCTTGTGTTGAGGTTGTGGTTGACCTTGTCAACGCCAGCCGCCTTGAGTCGTTTCGCTTGATCCTCGTCTAACAAACCAAGGCAAGCACAAATATTGAGTCCATACTGCTCTTTGATCTGCGGAACGATCGTCTCGACGGCTTTCATCTCCCGTTCGTTGGGTGCTCGACCACTGATGACGATGCAATACGTCTTGCTTTTGCGTTCGGCTGCAATCCTCGCACCGTCAAGCAATTTGTCGCGGCTCAGAATATTGTATTTAGAAATAGGCGCGTCCGAGATTTTGGATTGGCTGCAGTAGTTGCAGTCTTCTGGACACAAGCCACTCTTGGCATTCATTAAGAAGTACAACTGGACGGTCTTGCCAAAATAGTGGTGACGAATTTGGAAGGCACCAGCGATGAGATCGAGCAATTCGTCATCTTGGGATCTTAAGATAGAAAGGGCTTGCTCGCGAGTTGCGGGTTGTCCGGCCAGGACAGTGCGTGCAAGCGAATGCCATTGTGAATCCGAGTTGGCGTCTGTGGTTGGATCGAGGGCAGGTGAAAGTGAAAGCATGGTCACATTGGGTTTTGGTTATTGACGGGGAAGGTGCGGGTGCGAAAAAGCGTTTTGGTCGGATAATGTGACTTGCACTCAAACGTCCCGGTATGCGGCTCGCACGGCGAGTGAGGATTGTACATCGAAAACCTATTCTGCCAAAGGGTTTACGTCCAACGGAATAATCGCTAGGGGCGGTACCGTTTCGTATTCCCTCAATTTGCATGCATTTCGCGGACGATAGGATCCGAACGCGTTACCTTTCGGAGGATGCATCTCTAGCATTCGCCAAAAATTCTATTATCCACTCCGTGCAAAGAGACTTCATGGCTCATTCAAGCCCATACCTAGACGATGTGGAGGATTCACAGGACGAAGACCTCAAACTGATTTCTCGTCGCAAAAGTCCCAAGGATGGAGCCCAACCCCAATCTCCGCTGGAAACTTACCTCCGCGAGATTAACGAAATGAAATTGCTGACCGCCGAAGATGAGCAGATGCTCGCTAGGCTAATTGCGCAAGGGGATGCGCAAGCTCGTGACCGAATGGTACGGGCCAACCTACGTTTGGTTGTCAATATCGCCAGAAGCTATGTTGGTAAAGGGCTTGCGCTGCAAGACCTTATTGAGGAAGGCAACCTAGGTTTGCTCCGCGCCGTTGAGGGATTTGATCCCGATATGGGCACGCGGTTTAGTACCTACGCCAGCTATTGGATCAAGCAATCGATCAAACGCGCTTTGATCAATTCGTCCAAGACGATCCGAATCCCTGCCTACATGGTCGAGTTGCTGAGCAAATGGCGGCGTGCCACGGCCCGATTGAACGACGAGCTTGGTCGCATGCCAACTCAAGAAGAAATCGGTCGTATCCTTGGGCTGCCAAAGAAGAAGTTGCCGATTATCAAAAAGGCAATTCAGGTATACAACGCTACGCCTCAAAGCGACCAAACCGACTCGGGTTGGTCGTTGGGCGAGATGGTCATGGATGAGCGGGTTAAAAGTCCTGACGAAGCGATGATCGATCATGACGTCCTTAAGACGGCGATCGAATTGGTGGGCAAGTTGGATGCTCGAGAAGCGACCGTCCTCAAAATGCGTTTCGGTCTTGATGACACGCCACCGCATACGCTTAAAGAAATCGGCGCCGAGCTGGGCTTGACACGTGAACGCGTGCGGCAAATCGAAACCGAGGCCCTCGCTCGATTGCAGCATGCGCTGAAAGATCCGAAGGAGCGTATGGGACTGGCTTAGTTTCGCAAATCGAGGTTAGTGAGGCATGGTTTCGGAGATTACGTTTACGACTTCCGCAGGCGTAAGCATGCCTCCCAGTTTGCCTGCGTCCACCAACACGTCGCTGAGTTTGGGTGGACGCACGCGAAACAGAAGAACGTAAAGAGCTGGTAAGTTAATCAGCGTCAAAAAAGTGGCCAGTGAAAGGCCACCCATGATGGCAATGGCCATCGGCCCCCAGAATACGCTTCTGGTCAGTGGGATCATCGCAAGTATTGCCGTCGCCGCGGTTAAGATCACCGGCCGTGCTCGGCGAACCGAGGACTCAATGACCGCGTCCCATTCGCTTAATCCACTCTTCATGTCTTGTTCGATTTGATCGACGAGAATGACTGAGTTGCGCATGTCCATTCCGGCCAATGCAATCACGCCCAACAGCGCAACGAATCCAAACGGGGCGTTGAATAGATGGAGAAAGGCAACCGCCCCAATCAAGCCGAGCGGTGCGATACCGAAAATCAACAACATCTTTTTGAAACTGTGTACCTGTGACATTAGCAATGCCAGCATCAGCAAAATCATGAGCGGGAACAACGCGAAAAGCGCCTTGTTCGCCTTCTTGCTTTCCTCGATGGCACCTCCCGTTTCGATTCGATATCCTGGTGGCAACTCGGATCGTACCTGAGCAAGCGCAGATTCAAGGCGTGCGCTGACATCGGGCGCCTGAGCTCCGTCCGCAATGTCACAGCGAACGGACAATGAGCGTTCTTGATTGCGTCGCCATACGATCGGCTCCTCGAGCCGCGCGCGTATGTTACCTACCTGACTTAGAGGAACGACTTTTCCAGACTGTGTGAAGAGAGTCAAGTCTGCAAACTGCTCTAAATTCAAGCGTTCGGACTCGATGGCTCTGGCTACCACTTGGATCGTTTCCGTCCCCTCGCGATATTGCGAGATTGTTGTCCCGCTAAGGTGCGTTTGAAGTGCTAGTTCAATTTCTTGTGGTGTCAGCCCCATCAGCCTCGCTCGGTCTTGGTCAATATCGACGTGGATACTCTTGGCTGGTTCATCCCATTCGAGATTCACGTCCAGAGCTGCTGGTTCCGCCCGCATCACAGCACGAACACTGTCAGCAATTTGACGAACCACTTTTGAGTCCGGGCCTAACACACGGAACTGCACAGGGAATCCAACGGGCGGGCCAAAATCCAAGCGCATCACACGGAGAGAGGCATCTGAGAATAACGGATCCTGTGCAAAACGATTCTTCAACTCAGATCGCAATGCTTCGCGGGCGGGCACATTGCTGGTTTGAATAACCAACTTAGCGAAACTCGGGTTCGGTAAATCTGGGTTGAGCGCGAGAAAGAACCGGGCCGATCCAGCACCGACGTAACTGGTAAAGTGTTCGACGCTTGGAACCTTTCGTCCTTCCGTCGCAATGAGGTATGGGCGGACTAAGTCCTCCACTTTCCCCATCATGCGATTGGTCGCCTCGATCGACGAACCCTCGTGCATACGAATGTCCACGATAAGTTCAGCCCGCGATGATAATGGGAAAAACTGCTGCTGCAACTTGGTGAAACCAAAAAGGGCTCCGACAAACAGGCCGAGGGTTACGGAAACGACAACCATCGGACGGCGTACACAAACGCGAACAATCGAACGAAGAGCACGATGAAATGCGGACTGGAACGGCACATGATGTTCCTCTCCCTTCTTCTTACTGAAATCCGGCAGCAGCCTGACTCCAAGATGAGGCGTGAAAACGACTGCTACGAACCACGAGGCGATCAGCGTGATGCCAACGACCCAAAATATTCCACCGGCGTATTCGCCTGACGAAGAGCGAGCAAAACCGACCGGTAAGAAACCCACCACGGTAATGAGCGTACCCGAAAGCATTGGGAAGGCTGTCGAAGTCCATGCAAACGTGGCCGCATCGACTCGCCCCCAACCCTCCTCCATCTTCACGGCCATCATCTCCACCGCGATGATGGCATCGTCGACCAGCAATCCCAACGCTAAAATCAAAGCCCCCAGCGAGATTCGATCCAGGTTCATTCCGATGGCATTCATCACGACCAGCGATATCGCAAGCACCAACGGAACACTCAGGGCCACAACAATACCAGTTCTAAATCCTAAACTTAAGAAGCTTACAACCAGCACGATGACAAGCGCTTCGATGAACGAACGAATGAATTCGCCAACGGATTCCTCGACGACATGCGGCTGAAACGCAATGTTTCCGATGACCACGCCTGCGGGGACCTGACCGCGAATGATTTCGAGTTCCTTTTCCAATGCCTGACCAAGCCGAAGCACATTCCCACCCTTGCTCATGACCACGCCCAAGACCACTGCGGGCTGTCCGTCGTATCGAACTAAGTACCGAGCCGGATCCTCATAGCCTCGTTTCACAGTAGCGATATCATCCAGCCGAAAGATGCGTCCGTTGGCTTGAATTGGGACAGCTCGGATTTGTTCGATGCCATCAAAGTCTCGAGAAACGCGAACATGGATTCGATCCGTTGCCGTGTCGATGCTTCCGGACCGCATCAATACATTTTGCTTTTGAACGCTGTCAAATATCTGTTGTGGCGATATCCCCAATGTGGCCAATTTTTGTTGGGAAAAATCGATGTAGATCCGCTCGGACTGATCTCCGATGATATCCACTTTTTCGATGTCGGAGACCCGCTGCAATCGCTTTCTAGCGGTTTCGCACATGCGTTTCAGTTCAGCGGGCGAATAGTCTTCGCCATGAAACGCATAGAGTGCAGAATACACATCCCCATATTCATCATTCACGTTTGGCCCCATCACCCCTTGAGGTAAACTGTCCTTGATATCACTCAGTTTCTTTCGAACTTGATACCAAATATCGGGCACCTCGCGCGAGGGCGTACTGTCCTTGAGTTGAACGAGCGTTAACATTCGATCGGGCAAACAATAGGTTTGCAAGAAATCCAAGTAAGGGGTCTCTCTCAGTTTCACTTCGACAACGTCCGCAACTTGCTGTTGCATTTCTTCGGACGTTGCCCCTGGCCAAACGGCCGAAACAATTCCAGTTTTGATCGTGAACGAAGGGTCCTCGGCGCGCCCCATCTGAAAGTACGCTTGAAGGCCAGCCAGACTGCACGCCAGGATCAAGAAGGTTACGAAAGCCGGATGCGTTACAGCCCATCGCGACAAATTGAATGCATGCTTGTCGTTCGCGGATTGAGGCGTTGTGTTGAGTTGCGTTGTCATAATCGATCGTCCTAGGCGAGCGGCGATGTGAAAACTACCATTCATAACCCGATACGTAAGTGAGGGACCTGCGAAATTGTCCCTCGCTTACGCTTCGGGTTGGGATACTCCAATCCGTCGTTCGTTTTACTGCTTGGCTTCCCAGACTCGAACTCGCGAGTTCTCGTCAATGCGCTGCACCCCTGCGCTGACGATTCGATCCCCAGATCGAAATGGTCCACGCACGACAACCGTATCATTTCTGTATTGAAGGACCTCAACTGTCAAAGCTTCGACTCGCCCCGATGCAGGTTCGATTCTCCAAACGATCGGTAAGTCATTGCGGCTTGCGATCGAAGAAATAGGAATACAAAGTCCGTCATCCGCCGCATTGCTCAGGAGAATCGATACGGTCATACCGATGGCCAGGTCGCGGGCTGAATCCACGAGCTTGAACCTCGCATCGAAGGTGCGCGATATCGGATCCGCCATCGGGGATAATTCTCTCAATTCTGCTTGCAACTCCAATCCCGCCTTGGACCAAAAAGTGGCCGTTGCACGGAGTTTTTTGACATCGGCAACAAGATTCTCGGGAAGGCTTACTTTTGCTTCCAATTCATCGGTTTGCATGAGCTGGAGAACCGCTTGCCCCACATTGACCACTTGCCCAGCTTCAGCCTGCAGGGAAGTAACCAAGCCATCTGAGTCCGCAATCAACTCGCAATAGGTTTGTTGATTGGTTGCAAGCTCAAGGCGACGTTTGGCTGCATCCACACGCGCTTTGGCGACGTCCCGGTTAGCAAGTCCTAGCTCATAGTCCGATTGACTCACCGAGCCGGTGGTACGCAGTTGCAAGAGTCGGACCTCTTCCGCGGTCGATTGCTTTAGGAGGGATTGAGCGGACAAGTGCTCTGCTTCCGCGACTCTCAGTTGCAACTCGATATCCTCGGAGTCCAATCGGAACAACACGTCCCCCTTTTTGACTCGCTGGCCGGCCTCAACCTTGCGTTCCGAGATCTTGCCTGCGACACGGAAAGCTACCGACGTTTGGTATCTAGGCTGCACCGTTCCGGTGAAAGCCTGCTTAGCGCCAGCGGCCCCGAAGTCCGTCTGAACGGCAAAGGCACGCACTACCAATTCAGAGCCATTTGGATTCAAACGGGGCAACGTCGAATCGACCGTTGGCGACATCGCAACTCGATTTGGTTCGGATTGGAGATTATGGTAGGCGAAAGCGGCACCAATGGAGGTGACCACGACCAAGATTGCCACCAGCAGGATTTTTCGTTTGGAAAACTTCATCGTAAGTTGCCTCTTCGTAATTTGGCACGTCGTCATCTATTGACGTGGCGTCAATTTTGTTCGCTTTAAAAGGCCGCAATGGCGGCCGTTTGACATTTGTTGGTTAGTTGAATGAATGCTGTTGGCTTTTGAGGGACCAAAATTTGGATTGAAGTAATTCGTTGAGTTTCTTCATGTTTTCGTTGTACTCTGCTGGCATCATAATGGGCTGCCAAGCAAGGCCGTTCAGGAGCGTACAGCAATGGACGCGAATGGCGTTGCAAGGATCATTGATTCCGATGGCGGGCAACGATGGGCTGGAATATGTCAGGATTTGGCTCCCGTAATTGATTGCCCAGAACCCGAATACCAACTCTTCAGGCGTTAAACTTACTGGAATTGAGAGTTCCTGCCGCGCAACCGCATCGCGAACAATGGCTGCGACAATACCCATGCATTCCCCTTCGCATTGGCGGATCAGATTTTGGCGTTGTTCCGAGGATTTATCCCAAATACTCTGATTCCGAATGCACTGCTCGACTAGGAAGTCGTCGGTGCAATGTTGTGTAAAGAACTCGCAAGCGGCTCCCAAGGCCATCATCCTAAATCGAGCAGGCCCAATTACGATTGCCGACTGTTTGAACAGATTCCGCCGCAGCGCCATCGATTCAACAGCAAGCGCCAGAACGATTTCTTCTTTGTTTGGAAAATGATTGTAAATCGTTCCTTTCGCGTATTCCATTTGCGAGGCAACCCTGTCCATGCTCAGCCCTTGGAAGCCCTCCGCAATAAGGATCGGCCGCGCCACGCGGAGTATCTCTGACGTCCTGCGTTCCATCTCTCTTTGTTTTCTAGTTAGTTCGACCATGAAGTCAATTATTGGCGCTTAGTCAAAAAATGCAAGTTCATTGACAGGTTTTCTCGCCGGTTTCCGGGATTTCGGATATATTTTGTTGCATTGTCGCCTTTTGCTCCGCAAAAGTGTGTTAACGCAGCACACTTTCGCGGAGCGAAAGGCGACATTGCGTCACCCAAGTTTTTTCCCTTTATTTCGAAACAGTTGCGAACACATGAGAATAGTTGGCTTGCTAAAGCTCGTTGGCGTCCTTGCGATTGCTGGGATATTCGATCTGTCACCCTCGGGTTTGGCGCAAGAAAAGGCTCCGAACGCCAATCCTGCTCCGACTTCCACAGCGGGCCAGGCAGACAAGGACGGGGACCGGGCGACTTTCCTGCGCATTAAGAAATCCGACAAGGGGGAGCCCGAATCGCTTCAGGTTGCGATCGCGCGTTACACGTTCGATGAGGGAGAGTTCAAAGGCGCGTACGTCGATCTTATTGGAGCAGTGCATGTCGGCTCAAAAGAGTACTACCGAGAATTGAACAAGCGGTTTAAGACCTACGATGCCATGTTGTATGAACTGGTAGCGGATCCCTCTGCCAACAAACCCAATAAGCGAGCCGAACGTGGTGGCATCAATCCGGTGGGGGCATTGCAAACAGGCATGAAGGACTTTTTGGATCTTAAGTTTCAACTCGACGAAGTGGATTACAGTCCTGCAAATTTCGTGCATGCAGACATAAGCGGTGAGGATTTCCTTGAGGACATGAAACAGCGAGGCGATAGCTTCCTAGGATTGTTTGCCCGAATGATGGGTGCCGGCTTGGCTGCGCAAAACAGCAAGAAGGGGGAGGCTCAGCAGTCGGAGATGCTGCTCGCCATTTTGGCCAAAGATACGATGAAACTACGACGAGTGATGGCCGATCAATTTGAATCGATGGACAGCCAAATGGCGGGCATGGCTCACAAGGACGGAAAGAGTACATTGCTGACGGAACGGAACACAAAGGCATTTCAAGTGATGGAAAAGGAAATGAGGAGCGGCAAGAAGAAGTTAGCCATTTTTTACGGGGCCGGGCATTTGCTCGACATGCACGAACGCCTTTTGCGCGACTACAAAGCAACTCAGACGAAACTGGAATGGCTTGACGCTTGGCCTCTCAAGTAGCCCAGCCGAGCCTTCCGTTCGGGCCCGCCCCGACGGAGGCAGCAATTGGCGGCTACAGGCATGATCATTCGGTTCGAGCTCTCCACCGAGTTTACTCGGTGGGAGCAACGTTTGGATCCGAGAAACGCTGCTTCCACCGGTATGAAACCGGTGGAGAGCCTAGCCCCCTCACGGGTTGCAAGTAGCTGCCAATTATCGCCCCACTGGCATGAAGCCAGTGGTAGCGAAACACGGGAAGAAATGCTTCGCAGCGTTGCCGAGGGAGGGTGACTTTTCATTTCACATCGCCTAACCTGCACATCACCTAACCTCCACATCGCCTAACCTGCACATCGACTAACCTCCACATCGCAGTACACACACATCGCATTACCAAGGTCGGAGACTCCAAATGGATCGTCGTCATTTTCTTGCAACCAGTGCGGCGGCAAGCCTCGCAATGCATCCTATCTCTAATGCGGTAGCGGTCCAGCCTCAATCGGTTCCAGCTGGCAAAGATGTCGGTCTAAGGCTGATTACCGCCGACCCGCTGGTGCTCGAAACGCCGGATAGTCTGGTGGCCGCGAATCGCATCACTCCGTCGAGTTCCTTGTTTGTCCGCAATCACCATGGCGCCAAGCACTTGGAGGACATGCAGTCCAGGCCGATGATGGGTGAACTTGAAATCACTGGTCTCGTCGACGAGCCAACACGTTTTCCGATGGCCGAACTTGCCAAGATGCCCAAGACAGAGGTCGAGATGGTCTTGCAGTGTTCTGGCAACTTCCGATTTCAGTTCAGCAAGCTTTCGCCGATTAAAGGGACGCCCTGGAATAAGGGTGCGATCGGCAATGTCCGCTTCGCTGGCGTACGTATTTCTGATTTCTTGAAAGCGGCTGGCGTAACGGCTTCGAAGGCAGCAAAATACTTGACCGCCGAAGGGGCCGATCAACCTGAAAAGACAGACCAAATCGACTACGAAAAAAGCATTCCGCTCGATGTCGCCATCGCACGAGGAATACTTGCCACGGAACTCAACGGAGTTGCATTACCAGCGGTCCATGGTGGACCACTTCGATTGGTCATCCCGGGCTACTACGGCAACGTACAAGTCAAGTGGTTGACCAAGTTGCGGTTGGAGGCCACCGAGACAATCAACTTTTTCCAGTTGCCGGATTACCGAACACCCAAGCAACGGATCGAACCAGGTGCTCCCGTTGAGTATACGTTTGAGAACAGCGATCCCAACTTTGACATGAAGATCAACAGTCGCATCTTCGCACCAGAAGAGGGTTCGATGATTGCGGCAGGAAAGCGCGTCGATCTTCGGGGCGTCGCTTGGAACGATGGTTCGGCCGATTTAGTGGCCGTCGAGTGGTCGCAGGATCAAGGTGCGAGTTGGCACTCGAGTCGCTTATCAGCGTCCGCTGGCCCTTATGCATTTCGCGAGTGGAATTCCAGTGCGACCTTTGAAAAAGGCGAGCACTTTATTTGGGTCCGTGCATTGGACGCGTTGGGTCGAACACAACCGATGGATGGTCGGTTGTTTTGGAATCCAGGCGGATACGGGTGGAATGCGATTGAGAAGATTCGTGTAACCGCAGTTTAGAGATACATACCTTGGAAGGCGAAGTAGCCAAGTGCTGCGATGGTCATAGGTACACCGTAGGGAAGCAAGTACATGCGTGGCTTGCGTTCAGCGGCTCGCTGGAAGAGTGCTTCTGAGTCTCGCACTTCCACAAATTCACCGACGAGCATATTGAATTGCTGGAAATGTTTCTTCCAACGCCCGGAGTAAGCGATCATCAGGATGGCCATGACGCCACCGACGATGGCGGTTGTTGCGAAGATGTTCCAGGTATGTTCCGCATGCACCCAAGCGCCGATGCCAGCAAGCAGCTTGACGTCTCCAGCCCCCATGCCGCCGACCATGTAGATGCCATAAAGGAGAGCCAGGCCAAAGAAGGTTGCGAGTAGGCTCCAACCCAAGCCTGGCCAACCGCCGGATGCAAAGCTGTAAACCCATCCGCTAATAATCATAGGGAAAGTAAGCCAGTTCGGAACCTTTAATTTCCATCCATCGATCACTGCAGCGACGACTAGTACGGCTGATACAAACCAGATATTCCAATGGTTTAAAATACCATCCAAAAGAGAAGCCGAATTCATGAGCGTGAGTCCTTGAAGAAATAATTGCGTCGAGAAAACAAGTGTGGTTTGGTTTGAGTGGTTTAGGTGCATGAGTGCGTCGAGTGACCCACTCCGGCAATCAAAGAATACAGAGAATCCGGACGGCCGATCTGCACGTGGGCAGACCGGTCGCCGGTTCTGTATTGAGTTGCGGTTGACCAAGAAGGCCAAACGCTTAATCATTGGAAGCGATGCCGCGGCTACGCCGAGCATCCTAACAAACTAGCTTGAAGTACCAAGTTGAGCGGCAACGTTGGTAAACGTTGTGCTTGCGTTCTTACCAATGCTGGTAACGGCAGTCAAGCAAACAACGATGATGAGCGACAACATGACCGCGTATTCAACCGCAGTTGGTCCGTCTTCACTCTTCAAAAAGCGCTTCAACTTCATGGCGAAATTCTTCATAATAGTAACCCTCCGACAGGTGCTCGATTGTTGCCGAGCGAAAACAATAAAACACAGTCCCGCAGGAATTAAACTGAATTCATCGCCATGACTTCAGTTTGTTCTGGGGCAGCAACGCTGTTGAAACAGCTGACGTTCGACATTTGAAACGTCACACGAAACTTAGGACACTTCTAGCGAGAGTCAAACTTTAAGGATTAGAAAGTTTAGTATTTTTGCGGAAGATATTTGGTTTTTGCCTTGAAAGGAAATCCACGCTGACAATTGGGTCCGATCCCAACGATTTTGCGGCCAGCGTCATGGGCCTAAACTATTCGTTTTGCAAGTTCAATTAGGGATACCGATAAGACGTCTGATTTTTGCATCTTGTTTCGTTATCATCTGCATTCCTTGCATTGGCCCATTACAACCCGAATAACACATTTACCAAGGCGAGCGGCGATGTTAAAACTACTAATCATAAACCGACACGTAAGTGAGGGACGTGCGAAATTGTCCCTCGCTAAAACTTCGGGTTGGGATGCTCCAATCTGCCCCTCGCCTAATTATCTAGAATGCCTAATTCCAGTCCATTGAAAACAGACTCCCAGCCAAATGCGCTAACCATTCCTGTATCGAATTCGAAACCGATGCCAGCCGTAGGGCTGGGATTTTGGAAAGTGGAGCCGACGGCGGCGGCCGCTTTAACCGTGGAAGCCGTCAAAATCGGTTATCGCCATTTGGATTGCGCCTCCGATTACGGGAACGAAGCCAACGTCGGAGACGGGATCGCCCAAGTCGCACGGCAAGGGCTCTGCGCTCGCGATGAACTTTGGGTGACGAGCAAGCTGTGGAACACCTGTCATCGGCCAGAGCACGTCAAACCAGCCCTCCAGCGGTCACTCGGGGACTTGAAACTGGACTACCTCGACCTGTATTTGATTCATTTCCCTATTGCACTTCAACATGTTCCGATTGAAACTCGCTATCCCGCGGGCTGGTTTGCTGACCCAAACGCCGCTCAACCACGAATGATTCCCGATTCGGTCCCGATTCGAGAGACCTGGCAGGCCATGGAAGAACTTGTGGATGCAGGCTTGGTCCGATCGATTGGCATTAGTAATTTTGGTGTGTCGCTCATTCGCGATCTACTTTCCCAATGCCGAATTCGACCGAGTGTATTGCAAGTCGAGTCTCATCCCTATTTGGTACAGTCCAAGCTGGTTCGATTTTGTCGTGAAGCGTCGATTGCGGTCACCGCCTTTTCACCGTTGGGGGCTCCTTCCTATGTTCCTTTGGGCATGGCAACCGAAAGCGACTCCGTCCTCACTCATCCGGTTGTGCAATCGATCGCAAATGCCCACAGCCGTACTACCGCCCAAATCGTCCTACGTTGGGGTGTCCAACGCGGTACGGCTGTCATTCCCAAGACCAGCAGGTTCGAACGGCTTCGCGAGAATATTGATCTTGCTGCGTTCAGCCTAACCCAATCGGAGATGGACTCGATAAGTTCACTTGACAGGAACCAGAGGTTCAACGATCCGGGTGCTTTCTGCGAAAGTGCCTTCGGTTGTTTTTTCCCGATCTATGAGTAGCTCGTAGCACAGGCTGCTAGCCTGTTGCGAAACTGCTGATATTCACAGGCTAGCAGCCTGTGCTACGGGAAAGTCGCCTTGCGCAACGAATTATTCGACCAACGCAAGTTGTTTTGAAATCGTGACCAAGACGTTTTTGAACATTGGAGTGCGCGACTGAGGGTCGACCACGCGCGGAACAAGTACGTTGGATTCCGGATAGTACATCATGGCACTTCCCTCTCGGATCTCTTCGAACGAACGCGCGAGCATATTATGCATTCGGCCGGTATCGCTGCTGACCGTAACGAGTTGGTCGTTAGCGACCCCCATGCGTTGCATGTCCTTGGGGTTGATCAAAATGACGTCGCGACGGTCCTGATTGCGATACAAATCGTAGTCTTCGTAAACCACGGTGTTGAATTGGCCTTCGCTTCGAACCGTCATCATTCGAAGTTGGTTTTCGGCCAGTTGTGTCAATGCTGGGAGTCGGTGGGTAAAGAGTTTTGCTCTCCCATCTTTGGTATTGAACTTTGGCTCATGGTAGGTTCGCCCGCCAACTTGAAACTCCTTTCCGGTCTTGGCGATCGTATCAATTTCCTCGTAACCTGGGACGACTTTTGAAATCCAGTGGCGGATCGTATTGGATTTCTGCATCTGCTCCCAATCCACGGGTGTCGACGTGCCAAGCACACGTCGTCCGATCTCGGCAATAATACTCACCTCGCTGCGGGGCCCTGGTAGTCGTTTTGGTCCACCGTCGCTCAAACGAACGTAGTTGAACATGGATTCTTGAGTGGTCGGTTCCGGCTCTTCGTCACGAGCCAAAACAGGTAAGACAATTGTCGACTTTGCGAGTCCGCGTCCGTGGCCTGTATTTAGCGTTGTATTGAGCATGACGAGCAAATCGAGTTCGGCGAGGGCTTCATCGGAGTACTGAGCGTCTGGGTTGGATCCATACAGATTCCCCCCAAGACAAAGGCCAAATTTCAGCTCACCGGACTTGGCACCCTCCATGCAGTCCATGGTGTCGCGGCCTTTGGTCGTTGGTAGCTTCACACCGAATTGGTTGGTAAGGTTTTCGAACAGCTCATCCTTAAGCTTAGGCGTTACGCCGACTGAGCCGATACCTTGAACGTTCGAGTGGCCACGAATGGGCATGACGCCTGCCCCCTTGCGACCAATCATGCCACGCAGCAATGCAAGATTGGTAATGGCCTGTACGTTTTCAACACCGTGCGTGTGATGGGTGATCCCCATCGTCCAAGAAAACACAGAGCCTTGGCTTTTGGCGTACACGGCTGCAAGCTCCCGAATGGCTGTTTCGTCGACGCCGCTTTTCTGGCAAATCTCGCTCCAACTGGTGGCCGCCAATCCCGCTAAATGAGATTCCACGTTATTGCAATATTTTTGCAAATACTCTAAATCATGTTCCCCCATCTCCACGATTGCCTTAGAAATCCCAGTCAGCAACGCGAGGTCGCCCCCGATGTGAGGTTGAACGTAGTGGGTCGCGATCTTGGTGCCGAAGAAAAGACTCATTGGGTCGCTGGGTACCTTGAACCGGACCAACCCAAGCTCACGCATCGGATTGATGACGATGATCTTGCCGCCACGGCGTCGTAGATGCATCAAGGTAGTCATGAGTCGGGGGTGATTGCTGGCCGGGTTCCCTCCGATAATGAAGATCGTATCGCAATGATCGAGGTCCTCTAAAACCACAGTTGCAGTCCCGGTTCCAAGCGAAGTTTGCAGTCCAACGCCGCTCGCTTGATGGCAATAAAAGCTGCAATTATTGACGTTGTTGGTTCCGTAAAGGCGGGCTAACAACTGCAACAAAAATCCAGCTTCGTTACTGCTGCGACCGCTGAAATACCAAAACGTCTCATCGGCTGAGAGTTGCTTTAACTTAGCAGCGATCCGATCAAAAGCCTCATTCCATGTAATGGTTCTATAATGTTCTTTTCCCTGCTCGTATAGGATTGGTTGAATCAATCGGCCACTCGACTCCAGTTGCCTTGGAGACCAATTGCGGATCTGAGCAATGGAATGCTTTGTCCAAAAGTCTGCGGTGATTGCCGGTTGCATGTCCGCGGCCATGGCTTGGATGGATTTCTTGCAGACTTCAGGAAAAGCCCCCTTTTCGTTTACCATTCCACCATGTTGGCCGCCCATACCCAACGCACATGTCTTGCACGCATTTCGGGACCGTAAAGCCCGATACAGTTTCCACAAGCCACCGGACTCGATACCCTTTCGAAAGGTGTATCGTATCGCTTGCCAACCGCCGCCTGCAGATAGCTTTTTCATAATGGAGTGCCGCTGAATCGTTGTTAAAGGATGCTGAACCGGATGCAGGCACCAGGATACTCCGCTAACCTCGGACTGAGAAGTTCTGAAACTCAAGGCTCGGTTCCGAGTCAAACCGATCCATTTGCTTGATTTTGCCAGGCATCGAGGCTTTTATCGACTCGATAAAGTCATCGATCTCTTTGAAATCTGCTTCTACGATGATTTTCACTCGGCCGTCTGGGCAATTCTCAACCGTGCCTTTGACGTCAAATCTTTTTGCGATTTCGTTCGTAGTAAAACGAAATCCGACTCCTTGAACCCGACCGGAGAAGAAAAGAATCGCGCGAATCATGGGTTCAGGGTTCAGGGTTCAGGGTTCAGGGTTCAGGGTTCAGGGTTCAGGGCCGAGGGCCGAGGGGATTTGGCCTGGGGGTTTTTCGAATGCTAAAATTGCTTGATCGCAATTAAGTAGCCGATGATGGCCCCGATTAACAAAGCTGGGGGAAGCAAAATGGCGACTGTCAAGCCGATTAGCATTCCTCGGCTGGCTTGTACTTTATCTTTCACCGCGCTGTCTTGACGCGTACTCGAGGCCTCTACCGCATCGATTGGCAGCCCACGAGAATCAGACAGCAGGGGATTTTCGGGAAAATTGCGTTGGGATGGATTCGAGTCGTTGGAATGAAGGGATGCTTCCTGTGCATTCTCATCTTGGCTGATCGCCGTGTCGGGGTCCGGTGAAAGTGGCGGGGGCGATGACCACGGGCCTCGCGTCATTCTAGGTTGCGTTATCTGAGACGAATCAATCGCCCAAGGTTCCAATCTTGCCGCAACTTCGGCGCATGTTTGGATCCGTTTGTTCGGATCCTTGTCCATCATCTCGGCAATGATATCTACGAATTCTTCGCTGATATTCTCCGCAAAACGGCGTGGATGAAAGGGAGTCTCCTCTAAATGACGACGCAATTTGTGGGCTGTGTCTCCGCCGGGAAACGGTACTTTGCCACATACGGTGTAATACAGCGTGCAACCGAGCGAGTACACATCACTGACAGGTCCAACGGCCAGCGGTGTGCGAATCTGTTCGGGTGAAAGGTAGTCCGCAGTACCAACAATCTTGCCGGCCCGAGGGTCGTCCACCAAGTTTGCGGTGAACGCCGCAAGACCGACGTCGGAAACTTTCGCAATACCGTCTGGGGTAACGAGGATGTTCCCGGGTTTGACGTCGCGATGGACCATCCCCTGCTGATGGGCATATTCGAGCCCGTATGCGGCTTGCATGATGATGCTGGCTGCTTGCTCTTGTGGAAGTGGCCCCTTGGCTTTGATCAATCGCCGAAGGTCCATTCCTGGTACATACTCGGTCACCAGATAATGTACAGTACCATCCTTGCCTGCATCGTAAGCACGGACAAGGTAGGAGCAATCCAGCTTTGCCTGAAGTCGAATTTCACGAGTAAAACCATCTAAGGTCTGCGGCGTCAGTCGACCGACAGGAAGGGTCTTGACGGCACACTCGCGCCCCATCACTTTGTGGATAGCTTTGAAGACATGCCCCATCCCCCCCTGACCAATGAAGTCCGTGATGACGTACGGACCCAACGTCAGTTTGACTCGTCCATCACTCAGTTGCACAGCCTGGTATTCGGTCAACGCTCCTTGCTCGACGAAGATAGCTCGAAGCAACTTGTCTACTAGTTCCGATGGAACAGGCTGCGGTTCCGTAGCGCAACGAAAACGCAGCAAACGCAAGCAGTATTCCCATTGTGCGTCCGCAATCAGTCCGCTAGCGAGTGCAGCCCTTCGAAATTTCGATTCCAACTAAATTTGCCTTCAAAAACGAAACACGTTCAAATTCCCTGGCCGCCATCCATTGATTCTAGCACCCCGAACTTCAAGTCCTACAACGCCGTAAAGGATTTTCCGTCCGCTCGGAGCTTTTCTAAGACCGACACCGTTTCGGCGTCCTGTCCGTAGACGAGCGGCGATGTGAAAACTACCAATCATAACCCGATACGTAAGTGAGGGACCTGCGAAATTGCCCCTCGCTCACGCTTCGGGTTGGGATACTCCAATGCTGCCGCTCGCCTTAGGACGCCAAAACGGGGTTGAGAGGAGACAAGCTCCCACTCAACCTTGGAGTTAGAATAACGCAATTAACATGGTAAAGTACTCTGCCAATAATGCTTCGTGTTTTTAACTAAGCAACTTCACGCCACTTACGCACCGTTGAAAATGTTCCTACCTCCGCTCTCTCGAAGTTCTATTCTCAGTTTCCTTTTACTTGGTTTGGTTGTAGCTTTCGGCTGTAGACCGTCTACTTCCCGATCCTCGGTCAAAACGCCAGCGGTAAAGGGTACCGATTCCTTGGAGTCGCGGATTACCACCACCCCGCATGATGAAAGCGATGGCTTTTTTGAGAGTGCAACCATTCCTCGAATCGTATTAAAACTATCCGACGATCAAGCACGCTTGCTTAGCGAAAATCCTAGGCAGTACGTGCGGTCCACGCTGACGGAAGAGGGGGGAATGCGACTGGAAGTTGGTTTAAAACTGAAAGGAGCGGCCGGGAGCTTTCGGCAGCTCGATGAAAAACCGGCGTTTACCATCAACGCCAACAAGTACCGCAAACAGCAGTCATTCCATCAACTCCAAAAGTTTCACTTGAACAATTCGGTTCAAGACGAGTTGTACGTCAACGAGTGGTTGTGTTCGTCTATCTGCCGTGAAGCAGGCATTCCCGCACCGCGAGTTACCCATGCTCGGGTGTGGCTCAATGATCGTGACTTAGGGCTATATGTTGTTAAGGAAGGCTTTGATCGGCAGTTCTTGCAACGGCATTTCCGGGACGCGAGTGGGAATCTGTACGATGGCGGTTTTTGCCAGGATATCGATAGCGAATTGGAAAAAGACTCAGGCGATGGTCCCAACGACTTGAGCGATCTCCGCGAACTAAACGAAGCTTGCGCCGAAGAGGATCCCGAAACGCGTTTACGGCAAATGGGGCAACGGCTCGAGATCGAGGCCTTTCAAACGTTTATGGCTTTTGAAATGATGGCATGTCACTGGGACGGTTACGTCGCCAACCGCAACAACTATCGCATTTATTTCCCGCCCGACTCGAAGCGTGCTTGGTTTTTGCCGCACGGCATGGATCAAATGTTTCAAGATCCAGGGTTTCAAACATTTGGACAAACCCCCGCGATCGTTTCAGGTTCTGTTCGAAGCAATCCCGAATGGAACGAACAGTTTCGCCAGCGTGTTGCCAAACTGTTGCCGTTATTCGATGGTGATCGGTTGGCCGGTCGGGTTCAACAACTTCACCAAAAACTCCGCCCGACTTTAGTGGAATTGAATCCAGATGGCATCGCAGAAAGCGACGGACAAGTAGCGCAATTGCAGAATCGACTGCATGAACGTTTTCTATGTATCGCTCAACAACTGACCGAACCGGACCCCGTCGTGGAGCAAGACACTTCCGTAATGGCATTCGGCGATGGCGAACCGATCCCCCTTGACGACTGGGACCCACAGCAAGAAACGCAAGACACTCAGCTTGTCCGAATCGATCCGTCCGAGACTTCCGTCGACCCTTCAGACGACGGAGTGGTTTATTCGATTGCGGTCGGCGAATCGAGTGATTGTGTGGCTTCTTGGCGGAAGACGGTTCTGTTGCCACAAGGCCACTATCGGTTGCAAGCAAAGTTGCGTGTGGATGATGTCGAACCACGCAAGAACGATGACCGGGGTGCAGGCGCCGGCCTCCGGATATCTGGCGTGAATCGGGACAACGCGTTGGTGAATAGCAGCGACTGGGGTGAGGTCCTCTACGAATTCACCGTCACGGAGGAGCAACAGACGGTACAGCTCGTCGCGGAACTTCGAGCGACCAAAGGGGCGATGGCAATGAAAAACGCACAACTGCTGCGGTTAGACCCCTGAGGGGGACTTGCCTAGGTGAGCGGACGCATTGTTTAAACCGTTGGCAGGTAGTTTTCAGTCTGCCGCTCGCCTTACGATTCGACGGAGTCCGTAAACCAAGCTAGACTATTCGCTCAAGGCCCTGCAAGCGTCTCGCATCCACTATTGATTTCCATGACAACATCACTCGACCAAAAATCATCCATAGCCGAGATTCGGCATCGCTTTGACAACGATGTGGAACGGTTTTCCAATCTAGAGACTGGTCAAACCGCAACCATCGACGCACCGCTTGCCATGGATTTGATCACGCAAGGGGCGATCTCGGCAACGCCTAACATCCGTCGAGTGCTAGATATCGGCTGCGGTGCTGGAAACAACACATTGAAGCTCCGAGAGGCATATGGGCAGGATTTCGAAGTCGATTTCTTGGATCTGAGTGAGCCGATGCTAGTACGAGCAAAGCAACGATTGCTGGTAGCCCATCCCACGATGAGTCGATGCGCAATCAATCTCCATCAAACCGATTTTCGCCAAGCGAACCTCAAAGATGACTCGTTCGACGTCATTCTTGCGGCCGCGGTTTTGCATCATTTGCGAGATGAGGCTGATTGGGAAGTGGCATTTAGAAAGATCTTTCGGATGACAGCCCCAGGTGGAAGTGTTTGGATTACCGACTTGGTCTCGCACGAAACCCAATCGGTTCAAAAGTTAATGTGGACTCGTTACGGCGAGTATTTGGCAACCCTGGCCGGCGACGAATATCGCGACAAAGTATTTGCATACATTGACAAAGAGGATTCACCACGCCCAGTGACCTTCCAAATGGAATTGCTTCGGAAAGTGGGTTTTAAGCACATTGAGCTGCTTCATAAAAACTCGTGTTTTGCAGCCTTTGGTGCAATTAAGGGGGGAAGCCATGAAACTAAATGAACTGCTTGGGGACCCCGCATGGCTGTTTGATCTTGGCTTTCCAATCCAACAGTTCCGAGGTCGCGTGGCGACACCCGAACGCTTGGAGTGGCAACTTGGCGACGAGTGTACGATTCCAGCCTTGAGTTCCCTAAGCGGCGGAAAGCGATTTGCCGAAATGATGATCGCTTGGCATAGGGATGGACTATTCTTTCATGCACGCTTGCGGGCTCCCGCGGGGAAAGAAGCTGCGTTTGCAGCAAATAGTTTGTCCGCAAGGACGCAATTGTGCTCGGTGTACCTCGATACACGCTGGAGTCCTGGCGTTCATCGCGCTACGTCGTTTTGCCATCGGTTCGATTTTCTATTGAATCGTCCGACTAGCGCTCAATCCGTCGTTCGAGGTCATGGTGAATTGAATCCCATCCAACGCGCACGTGCAGCCCCTGCTACGGTGCATCCGAACGACATTGCCGTTGCGACTTATTTCCATGCCCTAGGATATGACATCAAGGCATACTTGAAGGGGGACACGTTAACTGGGTTTTCTCCCGAGGAATTTCAAGAGATAGGCATTTTTTACACGATCAACGATTCGGTCTTAGGCAATCAGATTATGGCCAGAACGTTGCAAAGTCCCTATTTTGAGGATCCAAGTGTTTGGTGTCGCGGTCAGCTTCTTCAGTCACAAACGTAATTTCATGATACTACTCCAACGGACTAGCAATTCTTTTGGGCCTGTGGATGGCTCCTCCATTCGTCCCGATAGATTCGCTGCCATGTCCCTAGAACAGATTAAGGCGATTGGCCTTGCGACGGAAAGTGGAACGATTGCCTTAGAGGAGGTCTTCAAGGTATCGACCGATCGAAAGCCGTTAGAGCCCTTCCTTGTGATCGAGGGGAATTGCGAAGCCATCAATGGCTTGGGGACGGAGATGCAAAGTGGAACGATGTGTGTTTTAGGAGACGTGGGTGATAACACAGTCCGAAGCATGGGCGGAGGTTCGATCGTCATTGTCGGCAATGTTCGCGATCACCTTGGGGCTGGAATGACGGATGGTTTGATCTATGTGCTTGGAGATTGCCGCCATCGTTTGGCGTCGCCGTTGGCTGGACGAAAATCGGGAATGCGAGGTGGAGATATTTTGGTGGCAGGCCGAGTGGGCGATCGCGCATGCGAACGCATGCGTCGAGGAACAGTTTTCGTGGCCGGAGATGTAGGCGACTATTGTGCTGCACAAATGATTGCAGGTAGTCTCGTGGTGATGGGAGAATTGGGGCAAGAATGGGGGGGAGGCATGCGGCGAGGAAGCATTATTCTCGGGCGTGCAAGCTCATCGAGACCGTCAGCCTCCCTTTCCGCGGCGAGGGATTTCGAATTAAGTTTCTTGCCGCTTATTTGGCGCCACTTAGGCAAAATTCAAGCGGACGCGTTGGCAATTCTACACTTGTCGATCTCCCTTTCGGAATCGGCGACGCAACGAGCGACGCGAGAGGTTCCAATGCCAATCAGAATCCCAAGTACACGTTGGGTGCAACGACAAATTGCGGACTTGAATTGCGATGGACGGGGAGAAGTTCTGGTGCTGAAACGCGTATCGTCGCCGGCTTACGGATAGCTCCGAGCGAACAAAAAAATGCTTACGGTGTTGCCTGTTGGGGTTGGACTTTTGCGTTTGTTGCGTCGTCGAGTGCGAAGGCTAGCGGTTACTTTTGTACATAATTGCTACCAGCCGCTGCATCGTACGAATGTTGCGCATGGTATTGATCTCGGACGCTGCTTTGGCCAAACGGTTATTATTGAAGAGCGGTGAAGCAGAAATCTTCTCGCCTCGACATAGCCAGTACATTTCGCTTCCATCAAAAGCAAAATCGTCATAGTCTCCTTTCAGTTTGAGCACCTCTTTTTGCGTGGTGGAAGATGGCGGTTCTAAAAAGAGAGCCACGTTCACCGTGTAACTCTTCTTTTCAACCTCGGTCAATTGGAATGGATTCAGGTCGGCAATCGCTGTCACTTGCTCCATCGAACGAAGGATGACTTCTGTTTGAAATCCCAAATCCGACAGCAACTGTGCTTCTATGCGTCCCCTCAGCTTGTGAACGGCCTTAGTTGCTCCAGAGAACAGCACATTACCACTGGCTAGAAACGTCGTTACGTTCTCCAACCCAAGCGACTGAAACGATTCAATGAGTTGCGGGGACTTTGCCGTCCTACCGCCAACGTTCACCGCTCGTAAAAATGCGACCATTTTCATGTTTGTGCTCAAACAGCCACCAATTCAATTGGCTGTCCCGCGGCGCACAGTTTCGACAATGTCTTGACGTGTGCATTGAAACCGCGTCCCCCAGGACCGATAAACCCGATTCGAATTTTTCCGTTCGCGCTGGCCGCGCGCACCACGCTTGGCTGAAGGGCCGTTGGTGCAATCGCTCCAGTCGCGCCTCCAATCTTTATAAAGTCGCGACTAGAAACACTTTCGGTTTTTGAGAATTGAGGTTTCTGGATTTGGTCTGACATTGGGAGAGGACTCGCTTTGCACTACAGAATTGGGGAAGGACAACCGCCACAATTTAATCTTTGCGAGTTTCAAGTGCAACGAAATCCTCACGAATCCAGCTACAGCCAGAGATCGAATCAACATTTGCGAATGCCATGCACTTCACGAGTAGGCAAATTCACATGTTGACCTAGAATAGGGAACTCGCCCTCCACGCTTTTTCAATCCGCTCCCGCCGTTGAATCGACAAATATGAGCCCCCCCAATCCCCAGTTTATCTTCATGGCACTCATCGTACTCGCTGGATTGGGTCAACAGACTTCGACTTACGCTCAAGAAAAAGTGCCGCCAAAGGCCGAAAACGCGTTTGAGGTAGAGAGTCCGAAGATAACTGTACCTCCCAATGATAAAATCGCTCAGTTGCAAGCTACCGCCACAGTAGACAAGATCGCAACGTGGGGCCATTGGGGAAACCGCCCAAGCAGTTACAGCGCATGGACAAACCATTCCAACCGACTCATCCCCGTCTACGTCTTTGGCGATTCTTTTGCTCCTTACATGAATGAGGGGAGCGCCTATCGCGATGCAGCAAGACTGGAGGCGCTCTATCGCAGAATGCCGACCAATACACTCAGAGCCGACGCTCCCTATGCCGATCAAACAGACGTTTATCGGCTGCAGCTCAGCGCGACAGAGGAACGCGGTAAAAAGTATGTCTTCCTGGTTATCTTTGATGGTATGGATTACCAAACCACGCAAGCAGCAGCCATCTACAAATCCGGCAAAGTCGGATACACCGAAGGCCGGGGCACGGGCTTGTTATTTCAAGACTACAATCAATGCAAAACCGACTTTGGTTATGTCGTTACAGCACCCTATGGCGATGAGGTGGAAACCGACGTTGACGCTCAGTTGAATACGAAGCCCATCATCAAATTTGGTGGCTTTGACTCGAGGTTGGCTGGTTCGTTCCCGTGGCAGACCGAAATCGATGCCCAATACCCCATCGGCCGATCCAAGATCTCGAATCATGCCTACACGGACTCATCCTCCTCGGCAACGTCACTCACCGCGGGCATCAAAACGATTAATGGTGCCTTGAACTTAGACTATGAGCTTAAAAGAGTCGAAACGATCGCACAGCGGTTGCAGCGCACCAAAGGGTTCTCTGTCGGAGCGATTACGAGCGTTCCTTTTTGTCATGCGACCCCGGCTGCGGCCTACGCTCACAACGTCAGCCGAGATGACTATCAGGATTTATCTCGCGACATGCTCGGCTTGCCAAGCATTGCGCGCAAATCGGATCCTCTCCCCGGACTGGATGTCGTATTGGGTGGTGGTTATGGCGAAGTGACCAAGGACGGTGTCGGCCAAGGCCAAAACTTTATCGCCGGAAACAGGTACCTTACCGACGAAGATTTGAAACGAGTGGATGCAAGCACCGGTAGCCCCACGGCCAAGTACGTGGTGGCTCAACGTACCAGTGGAGTCAACGGGGCAAAGCTATTGGCCGACAAAGCGTCCCAAGCCGCGGCGGAAAAAAAACACTTGCTTGGGTTCTTTGGTGTCAAGAAAGGGCACTTGCCGTTCCAGACCGCCAATGGTGACTACAAGCCGGTCCTAGATGTGAAAGACGCCGAAGTTTATTCGGAGGCAGACATCGACGAGAATCCGACCCTCGCACAAATGACCGAAGCCGCAATAAAGGTGTTGCAGGACGATCCAGATGGGTTCTGGTTGATGGTGGAGTCAGGCGACGTCGACTGGGCGAACCATGCAAACAACATCGACAATTCCATCGGTGCCGTGTTGAGTGGCGACGCAGCTTTGGAAAAGATTTTTCATTGGATTGAGGCTCGCAAGGCATGGGAGCAATCGCTCGTGATTGTGACATCCGATCACGGGCATTTTCTTCATCTGGTTCATCCCGAAGTGCTCACTGGCAAATGATGGTGGCGAGACAGTCTTCGTCGAGGCTGTGATTTTGTTCGCAAGGTGCAAGAATTTGTCGCCTTTTGCTCCGCAAAAGTGCGTTAACGGGGCGCACTTTCGCGGAGCGAAAGGCGACAATAATAAATCCACAGCCTCGTCGTGATAACTCGGTGGGGACCACCGAGCCATATTCAATCATAAAAGAAAAGCGTTTCATGACTTCACCCCTGAATTGGAACTCGCGACAACTTACTCAAGGTTGGCAACGGGGAGTCAACGCGTTTTTTTGGGGGCTTGGTTTCACAGAAGCCGACTTTGACAAGCCCCACGTCGGGATCGGTACACCGTTGCTCGAAGGCAACTTGTGCAATGTACACAGCTACCGATTAGCGCAACATATCCAAGCGGGGTGTGTCGAAGCTGGGTTGATTGGCTTTCCGTTTGGAGTCTCGCCGGTCAGCGATAACCTCGTCCAAGGTGGCCCCGACGGAGGCGCATCCCTGGTTTCTCGAAACCATATCGCGAATGGAGCGGAGATGGTATGCGAAGCCCATCGCTACGATGCCTTGGTTGGCCTGCATCATTGTGACAAGAATGGACCTGGGTTTGCGATGGCTCTCGCAAGGATGAATTTCCCCGGACTGATTGTCAACGGCGGTTCGATCATGCCAGGTTGTCATCAAGGGAAACCGACCACCATCTTCGACGTCTACGATGCGCAAGCACGCGTACGGGCCGGGCAAATGCAGGACGAAAATGCGGAAGCCATTCTTCGCACGGCCTGTCCGGGCCCAGGTGGTTGCGGGATTGCAGCTTCGTTCAACACCTGGGGAATCGCCATGGAAGCCATCGGCTTGAGCCTTCCCAACACTTCTTCAATTCCTGCGATTGATGAAGGAAAGAATTTGGAATGCCAACGCGTTGGAAAATCGGTGCGTCGGTTGCTTGAACGGAATCTGCGTCCGCGAGACATCCTGACGCGTCAAGCGTTTTGCAATGCGATGTCGGCTATCGCTGCTATCGGTGGATCGACCAACGGAGTGCTTCATCTATTGGCCTTGGCTCGTGAAGCACATGTCGAGTTTGGACTGCGTGACATCCAAGCGATCTGCCGTCGAACGCCGGTGTACTGCAATTTTGCACCGCGAGGAACAGGCACTATGGTCGACTTGCATCGACTTGGTGGAACGAGCATGTTGCTTCGTCACCTTTTGAACGCAGGGCTTCTTGACGGCAAGTGCATGACGGTCACAGGCGAGGATTTGGAATCCAATTTGCAAGCGGCTCCGGAAGTCCCTGCAGTCAACGCATTGATCGCTCCGCTTGGGACGCCCTGGAAAGAGTACGCGGACATTCAAGTTTGCTTTGGGAACATCGCGCCCGATGGTCTTGTTTTTAAGATCTCGATCCTCGATTCACCCCGTTTCCTGGGGACTGCAATTTGCTTTGAATCCGGAAAAGCAGTTTCGGAGGCAGCCATAGAAAATCGGATTCGACCGGGCCATGTCGTTGTTCTGAGGGGACTCGGCCCTGTGGCTGCTGGCATGCCAGAAGTTCATGTTGCTACAGCCGCCCTATCGATGCCCGAACTGAAAGGGAAAGTGGCGCTCCTATCAGACACGCGCGTCTCTGGCGTGTCGAGCGGCGCGATTGGCGTTCACTGTTCACCGGAAGCAGCCATGGGCGGTCCCATCGGAATGATCCAAGATGGCGATTCGATTGCTTTCGATCTGGAGAATGGAACAGTCCATGCGGATGTCGACTTCACCAAACGCACACCGTGGACCGTCAAGGTTCAACATCTGCGAGGCTACGTGGCTGACTTTGCGGCCGTTACCACGCAAGCCGACCAAGGCTGCGTTAGCAAATGGCTGTTAGGCGAATAGTGCGTGTCGCACCAGCGTCCATTGTCTGTGGCTGAGCGAGGCCCTCGCTCAGTTTTTGCAGGAACCCAACGAGCGAAGGGCCTCGCTCGTCCACAATTGTCGCCTTTTGCTCCGCAAAAGTGCTTTGACTCGGCGCACTTTCGCAGAGCGAAAGGCGACAATGATTAACCAATCGCGGCCAGCATATTGGCCATGCTCTGACTGAGAATGGTCTCGACTCCAGGCGTGTAGTCAAACACCTCGACGCTGACCCAACCGGAGTACTCGATTTCTTTGAGCGCTTCGAAGATCGGCTTTTGATCGACTTGCCCCATGCCTGGTCCGAGCCGGTTCGGGTCATTGGCATGGAAGTGAATGAGAATGTCGTCGTGATTGCGAATGATGGCGTCGATTGGTTCGCCTTCGCTGCTCATGGCTTTGACGTCGAGATGCAACTGGATTTGTGGACTGCCGATCATGTTGATCAGCTCTCGGGCTTGAAATGCATGATTTAGAAAATTCCCTTCTTGCGGGCCAAGCGGTTCAAGGGCGATTTGAATGCCGTACTTCTCCAACGTTGGGACGACCTTGATCAATAGATCAGCAGCATTTTCCATGGCCTCTTCGTGGCTCATCGTATCCGGAAAATTACGCTGCAAAGGTGAACCGAGAACCATGAGCTTGCCGCCAAGATCGCTGCACAACTGAGTGAGCGCACAGAAGTACTCACTGGTCTTGGACCGAATGCTCAGGTCGTCCGTTGTTAGATGGTAGCCCGATGTCTTGGCCAGCAACCAATGCAAACCGATGATTTCTAGCCCGTGCTTGATCGCACATTGACGGTACTCCGTTCGTTGCGATTCGGTAATTTCGTAGACGCTTTTGCCCAGCGTGAATGGGGCGACTTCGATACCGGTATAACCGTATTTGCGTGCCGCTTGGAATCCTCGTTCGATGGGCCAGTCGCCAAACGTCTCGTTGCAAATCGCAAATTTCATTTAAGCTTCGTTTTGACAGAAATCATTACTCAATCGACTTAGGAACCTCGCCACCCGCTCGCGTCGCAAGCGCTTGGAAAACTACCAAGTCGATACTGTTGGAGAGGTACTTGGTCGCGCAGTCTCCAAAAATAAAGTGCGTACCGCCCGTATGATAGCTTGAAAAGTCATCGAAGTGGCCCACGGGGCTATTTGGAACATGATCTGTTGTCCCAAGGAATCTGGCCGAAGCACCTGCAGCGTTCGAAATGTAACCATGCCATAGGGAACCACCCAGTTTGCTGCCGCGTTCGCCGAAAATGAAAGTATTGCTAACGCCGTCCGTCATGTCCCTCATTCGTATGAACGAGTTTCCGAAAAAAACTCCGTCGCCTTTGTAAGGAAAATCATCGATTTCTAAAGTCCCGAAAACACCCACATAATTCGATTTGGCGATTCGAAAGAGTTTCGGACCAAGGTCGATGTTGTGGCCACCGTCTTCATCGACACCTGTATCAGCACCCAACTGAAAGATCGACTCACCCGGATCCGACGGGCAAATGAATGTTGGGACGACGGTTTGCAAGTACGGCATATTCACCGTTGCATCGATCGGAAAATTCGTGTTCAAAAGGTTCGAAATATTCGATTGCTCGAGGTAGGGCAGCAACGCTTGACTCATGCTCCAGCCTGGTTTGGTGGTCTGCCGCCAATCGACCCAGCCACTTGGAAAGCGTCGAAAAGCCGATTCGTAATTGGTTACGCCTAGGCCAATTTGCCGGACATTGTTTGTGCATTGCGTCCGCCTAGCGGCTTCGCGTGCAGCCTGAACCGCAGGCAAGAGCAAGCCAACAAGAACTCCAATTATGGCGATAACGACCAGGAGTTCTACAAGTGTAAAACCTTCGAAAGCTCGGATTGAAGGGCGTTTATGGGTAGTTTTCATGCTCTGTACCGCAAGACAAGGTAAAGGAACCGATATTCGAATCCCATCGCAAACACGCTCTTAAGGCAAATGCAATTGAATTGCGATTAGGAACAGTATCGGATACGAACGAGAATTGTCAACGGTTCAGCAATTCATTTTTGGAGTGCTCCGATGCATCGGAGCTTTTAGATCATCCTGCGTCCGGAACCACAGTAACCGAAAGATTGTCAATTTTGCGAGACCCGGCGTCCGAACTCCAGCGATAGCAGTCGGATCTTAAAGCTGGGATGAATCTCAGCACTCCAAAGGAAAAAAAAAGAGCCCGCTGCCGCCTCCCATGTTGGGAAGCGAAAGCGGGCCCTTTTGACCGTGAAAGATGGGCCGAACCTAGTGCGAATAGGTCTGTCGGTTTTCGTCCGAGTTGTCTCGGTCATTCGACGCCACTAAGATCACGGTACCTCCTTGTTTAGGGAGCGCCGGTGCTGAACATACTCCGCCAGCACTGCTCAACCGCGGTTCCACCGTGGCTGTCGAGTTGATCGTCTCTCGATGATCCAACTAAAAGCACATGCCGTGCCAAATAGCTTTTTCTTTGATTGCGAATCCGAAAAACCATTGTAACGTTGGTTTTCAGTCAGAGATTCGCATTTTTTCGGCAGGCGAAAACACTTGGATTGTAAAAATTTCAAAATGCCAGCAATCGTTTTTACAATTTGCAATTCTGTTATTGGCGGTTGGTTTCGTTGACCGCGGCGGTCGCGGCCGCTCCGGTGCTCTTCACAGAGTCAAAAAGGGCTGCGATATCTTCCATCGAGGCTGGATCATGGAGTTCCTCGCCGATTGGCAAAAGCGACGAAGTACTTCTGGCTGCGTCCGTTTTTGGCGCACCGGCAGTTGCGTTCTGAAAGAGCAGGGCAATATCATCCGCAGTTGCTATTTCGCCGAGCATATCCTCTGTAGGCAGTGAGGCCTTGGACGACGTTGGAACAACGACTGCGGCCGAAAAGGACTCCAGCGGCTGGATCGCCGATTTCACGGTTGAAAAAAGAGAAGCGATATCATCGGCGGTTGCGACTTCGTTTGGATCGACTTCGTTTGGATCGACTTCCTGTGCGACTGAGGTCGCGTTGACGTTAACGGTCGCCGGGTTTGCCGCAATCGTTTTCTCGACGTCGCGTTGGTAGAGCGACTTATTCGTGTCGATTTGAACGAGGAGTGCTTCAATATCGTTTGCGTTGGCCACCGCCGAAATGTCGTTCGACTGATCTGTGTCTCTGACGACTGTGTCCCTGACGTCTGTGTCCCTGACGTCTGTGTCCGTGACGACTGTGTCCGTGACGACTGTGTCGCGTGCGTTGTCGACTGGAGCCGTTGCAGCGATGGAAAGGACATTATCAACAGACGCTTCCAATGGCTGGCCGTGTTGGGGAACGATCTGCTCTGTGGTTACTATTTCGGTGTCATCCGAACCATTTTGATCGCTGGATGTTGGTTTATCGGTCCATTCACCTTCCACTCGCGAAAGGATTCTTCGACCGCTTTTGTCCGACTCAATGGCTCCTTCCTCTAAGGCATCCATCGTTGAAGCTAGATCGGATTCACCGTCAAGGCCTATGACGCTAATGTTGCATGGTAGAGCGACCGATTCGCCTGCAACCTTGAAAAACGCAGCGTCTGAGATGGTTTGAAGGACTAGTTCCATTGCCGTATGACAAGTCGTTCGTTGGGATGCAAAATGCAAGACCACAAATCGATCCGGAAGGTATCTTGCAACAAGTGCCTTACCTGACGAAGAGACGGCAAGGTGCGTGCCAACTCGCTTTAACGCTTGCTCGGTGACCATAGCGCCGTGCGTACTCACCAAGTCCGAATACTTGTTCAGTGTTACCATCGCCATGCAGGACTCGCCGCGACATTTATGATCAACCGATAGCCATGCAGCAAGAACGGCGTCGAAGCCGTGACGGTTTAGAAGACGGGTGAGTCGATCTTGCCAGGGCAAAGGGAGGCCGGGGCAATGAGGGTCGTCTTCGATTTCTCGAGGAACGAAAAGTTCAGAAGCAGCCGAAACGTCTGCCGCGTTGCTATGATTTGCTTGCCACTGTTGCAGGTAAAGCCCCCGATGGACGCAACTCTGTAAATACTGGACTTTAGCGGGCTCCCAACTCAACGCTGGTTCGGTCTCCGACGCTTGTACCGGTTCCGCTTTTTTCCTTGGCCAAGCGAATGCCAACAACAGCAATACAACCGTCGCTTCAGCAGCTAGGCTGAGATATTCAACAGAGAGCATTTGCATGAAGGGGTCAATCGGTGCCTGTTCGAGCGGAAACGCAAAACAATCCTGCAATGGTACCCTTTGAGAATTGCTTTGGTGTATTTCGATATCAACGCGAGCTCAGAATAGGAAGGCTAGCAATGGACTATGGCGATTGTATAGATTTTGACGAATTGAGACGCCTGGGTACTTGACAGTCCAACCCTAACGGTCTTAAGTTGAGTTGAGTGACCTGTTTGACAATGAGGAACTTCCATTGCAGGCAAACACGAAAAAACATCAGGATGTGCAAATGGCGGTTTAGACACCGAGGGTTTTTCGCCAGCTAACGAGTACTTTTCTTTATCCAACGCTATAGGGAATGCTCGTCGGCTAAGAAACCAGACCAGGGAGTGGTTCAATGATTGATTCTGGATTTCAAGACGTTTTGGGACAAGCCAAGAAGATGCTCAATGAGAGCCCCTTTCATGCTCTTCGAATGTTGCAAGTTGAGCAACTTGGGGATCAAGTGTTATTGCTTGGTGAAGTCGAAAGTTTTTTTCTAAAACAACTCGCTCAAGAAACGGTGCGCACCGCTACGCGTGGGATCGAAATGGTCAATAACGTGGCTGTCAGCCAAAGCCGTTAAGTCGAGCAGCAGAGTGGAGTATCGCAACCCGAAGTGCAAGCGATGGACGATTTCGCTGGTCCCTCACTAACGTATCGGGTTAGGATTGGTAGCGTATCCGGTTAGGATTGGTAGCGTATCGGGTTAGGATTGGTAGCGTATCCGGTTAGGATTGGTAGCGTATCGGGTTAGGATTGGCGTACAAGGTGCCGGAATTCCGATGGCCACTCGTTGAATTCATCGGCTGGGAGATACGTACTTTCCACGCAATGGAACTCCGACTCGTCCCAACCTTCTAAAAAAGCATCGCCTTGGATATCTGCCAAAACAAGTGTTATGTACAAATCTTTGATCATCGGTCTGGCCAGCCGATAGATTTCGGCCCCTCCGACGACAAATGCAAGCGAATCCCTAGGTACGAATGCCATGGCGGCCTCAATCGATGGGACAACGCAGACGCCGTCAAAGTGCGTTTCCTGCCGTCGCGATAAAACAATCGTCTGGCGGCCCGGCAGTGGACGGCCAATAGATTCGTAGGTTTTCCTACCCATGACAAGCGTGTGCCCCATCGTCAGTTGCTTGAATCGTTGCAAGTCACTACTAAGTTTCCAAGGCAACGTATTGGCTCGCCCAATCGTCCCATTTCTGGCAACGGCGACAACGGCACTGAGTTGATGGATGCTCATTGCTTTAAGGGTATCGGTATTGTCAACACTTTGCCAGCCGAGACCGCTCCCATCCAACGAGAATTTTGGATACATTGGTCAGCAGTAAGTGGTCGACGATTTGTCGCCACAGGAGTCTTTGGTAATCGTCCCAGGAGGTGGAGTCTATGTCAGCCCGTTTTAGTCGCAGTTGTTCAACCGTTGCTGTCGCGATGTTATTTGCAACGGTTTCTAACCATTTCGTTTGGTCGCAAACGCCAGCGACC
>JANMLD010000051.1:0-18848 GCA_031372345.1 Pirellula sp. | reverse complement strand
GAACTCTGAACTCTGAACTCTGAACTCTGAACTCTGAACTCTGAACTCTGAACTCTGAACTCTGAACTCTGAACTCTGAACTCTGAACTCTGAACTCTGAACTCTGAACTCTGAACTCTGAACTCTGAACCCTCATCCCTGAACCCTCAACCTCAACCCCCTCACCATGGAAATCCACCGTAGTTCATCCAATTACCGTCCCTATCCGCCGCCTCGCAAAAACGTTCTGCTGCTAAGTTGCATGGACTTGCGATTGATCGATGATTTGGTTCCGTTCATGGAGGGGGACAACCTTTCGAATCGGTACGATCAACTTGTATTTGCCGGATCGGCCTTGGGTGTTATTCAGCAGGATCACGAATCCTGGTACGACGTGTTCTTCCAGCACTTGGATATTGCGGTCCAGCTGCATCAGATCAAAGACGTCTACATTATGGAACATCGAGATTGTGGGGCTTATGCCAAGTTTTTGGGCCAGCAAGGAAGATACGGCGATTCGCCAGCGGAGTTAATGCGGGAGGAACAGGACCACCGCAAATTCGCATTTCAGTTGCGAGACCATATCGCTTCGCATTGCGCAACCAAGGTCGAGGAGGGTGGTGAGGCAGAGACTTGGGACGTCCATGTCCGATGCTTCATGATGGATTTGCGAGGTTCAGTCACTTGGCTAAAGGACGACGGAACGGACGAGGTTTGCTGAGAATCAAACTACGTTGGCAATCCTATCGACTTCGTCTTGGCCTAAATGGAAATCGAGTGTTTTGAGATCCATTTGCATATGCTCTGCCCGAGTTGTGCCTGTCAGCGGGATCATTCCCGAATCGATCGCAAAGCGAAAAACAACTTGAGCGGTGTTGCATTGGTGTCGAGCTGCAATTTCGACCAGCGTAGGATGTGAGAGCGTCCTCGCATTGGCGGTAAGAAGCGAGAACGCTTGATAGATGATTTCATGAGTTCGACAAAACTCTCGCACGTCCCGTCCCCAGCCTTGTGTCGCATAGCAGCGATTTTGGACATAGGTTGGCCGGATGCTGGCATTGGCCACCAGCGATTGCAATTGTTCCAGCGATACATTGCTAATGCCTAACGACCGTGCTCGACCTGTTTGGTGAATCTGCTCCATGGCTCGCCAGGCCTCCCAATCGTTTGCGTTTAGCCCACGGCTTCGACTGGGTCCATGCAGAACATAGGAGTCAAGATAGTCAACACGAAGGTGTTCGAGCGAGCTGGTGAAGGACTGTTCGACCTGAACGGCGATCGAGGCCGAAGGGTCATAGGGAAGCCGATGATCCTGCCCTGGCTGGAAAGTGAACTTGGTCTGCACGAAGAGTTCCGCTCGAGTGACGACTCCGCAGCGAATTGAGTCTTGGATCGCATCGCCCACGCCCGCTTCATGATAGTGTTTGCGTTGGTTGGCGGTGTCGATAGCCCGAAAACCCTGCTCAATGGCCAAAGTGGTCAAGCGTCTGGTTTCGTCCTCTTTCCAGGCGGTACCATAGATAAATGGCTTAGCCAGAAGTCTCGCAGAAGATTCATGACCGTTCATTTGGAAATCGACCCGTGGATTGTCGTAGACGGCTTGGAATAGTTATTGGTGGACCAGTTTTTTGAATTCGGCCATCAGCTTGGTGGTAATCGTCCCGACGTTACCGCTGGCAATGGATCGACCGTCGATGGACACGACCGGGATGACTTCGGCGGCGCTGCCAGTCAGGAAGCATTCGTCGGCGACAAACAAATCATGCCTGGTGAGAGTTACTTCTTCGGCTGGGATTGCGAGCTCTTTGGCTAACTCCAGGATGGCATTGCGCGTGATTCCCTCCAAAATGCCGGCGTCTTTGGGAGGTGTTTGTAGAACACCGTTTTTCACGATGAAGATATTGTCGCCCGTGCATTCGGCAACTTCGCCTTTGATGTTGAGCATCAACGCTTCGACGCAACCCGCTTGTAGGCCCTCGATTTTGGCCATGATATTGTTGAGGTAGTTCAACGATTTAACTCTGGGGCTGAGAGCGGCCGGGTGGTTTCGAATGGTGGCCGCCGTTATGATTTTGAGGCCCTTTTGGTAGAATTCCTCTGGATACAAGGAAATAGAATCCGCAATGATAATGACTTGAGGATTGCTCGTTCGATTGGGATCCAAACCGAGGGAGCCCGAACCACGCGTGACAACCAGCCTGATGTAGGCATCCTTGAGCGAGTTGATTTGCAGCGTTTGGTTGACGTCGTCTTCCATTTGGGCTTTGCTGATGGGGATGGTCAAGCAAATCGCTAGGGCCGACTCGTAAAGTCGATCGAGGTGTTGCTGCATGCGGAAAACGTTGCCAGAGTAACTCCGCATCCCCTCAAAAACGCCGTCACCGTACAGCAGGCCATGATCGTAGACGCTGATCTTTGCGTTTTCTTTGTCGTAAAATTGGCCGCCGATATAAATTTGAAGTGGCATAGAGATGTTTTTGAAAATTGGAGTTTTTCGGATATTTGAAGACGAAATGTTAACAGACAGCCGCAGAACGAGAAAGGATGCTCGATGCGACCGACTGGAACAAGCCGAATAGCATGACAGTTCGGGAAAGCAACAGGTTCGATTGGCTGTGTGGTCCTTTGCGAGGGAGAACGTCCGATTTGTTTCGCAGGGCTTTCTAACAGAAGTCACCCTCCCTCGGGGAGGGTCGGACAAAGGCCGGCAAAGGCCGGGGAGGGTGAACTGATTTGAGCAAGTGTCGTTGGCACTTCACCCTCCCCTCGCTTCGCCTCGCTTCGCTCGACCCTCCCAGCGCGGGAGGGTGACTAGTACTACAGCGCAAAGTGTCGACTTTTGCTCCGCAAAAGCACACTTTCGCGTTGCGAAAGGCGACAATGAAACCACGCCGCGCTGTAGTACTAACTAGCCACTAGCCACTTGGCACTGCCCCGCTCTGCTTCACGGCGGAGACCGCCGAGCCACTTTTTGATGCCACCAATCGTACATATCGAACAAAGACTCGCGAAGATTTTGGCCGTGTTTTTCCCTAGATCGAGCCCAATCCTCGGACTGTAGCAATTCTCGTATTGCGTCCGGGGACCCGAACTGTTGCAGCAGTTTCTCAACGACCCACTGGGATGAGGACTCATTGACCGATGTTTCCCAAATCGTTTCGAAGCCTCGAATGGGTTGATGCGCTGTAGCCAGAATGCAAATGGAACGGCTTCTGGCGGTCCGTTCGACCAAAATTCTGGACCAGAACATCAATTGCTCGTAGCCGTCGAGAATGGCAATCGACCCAGGTGTCCACCCGCGAACGGACTTGCACAATGATCGCGAGGCAGATTGGTCGGTCGAAAATCTCAGCTGATGGATTTGGGATTCAGGCCGAATGGACCTAATCTCGGAGACGAGACTTGCAACCAACGTTGATTTGCCCGATCCATGAGGTCCGATAATGCTGCCCCGTTTGGATGGCAGGTTTACAATGCGATCGGCTAGTCGGGGTACACTGCCACCATCGAAGCATTCGTAGGAAATGGCTCCAGGCTGAATGTATCGCGTAGAGAACGGATTGGGCTGCATAATGGTTGGAGGGGGCTGATCAACCGGTTGGGATTCTTCCCCATGTTAAATGCTATCCATCAACTGGACTAGAGCAACAGGTTGTCTGCAATTTAGGCGAGCGGCGAATTTGCTCGCAACGGGAGGGCGAGGCCACCCCTGTAACATCTTTGCAATGCTTAATCGATGGAAGAACGAAAAACAAAGGGAGAGCGAGGCTACTGCCGAGCTGGCACCGCCATGGTTCGGCAGGAGCCTCACCCTCCCGCATGCTTGCTTTAGCACTCAAAGGACAATCCGTCGTTGTTTTCGTATTCAAAATCGATGCCTAAGCGAGATTGCAACTTCGAGAATTCTCGAGCGAGGATATCTGTGCTGCTATGAACGTGTTCAGCTTCGGTAATGAATCGAATCTGTGGATCCGGGTAGACATCGTGTTTGATTAGTACACGCTCAAACGATTCGAGCGGCGAACCGTAGCAGATCAGCATCTTGTGTTCGTCGAACTGAATTTCCTGTTGTTTTCGAGGATTGAGGACTGCAACGCCGGTGCAACCATCGTTAAGGAGCATTTCTTCGAAATCGTACAGGACGCTCTTGAGCACTGGGACGTCGATGTGTTCGCGATACAAATCTTCGTGATCGTCGGAAGCGCCGCTGTGGCTGGTTTCCAAGACTAGATCTACCTCGTTGCCGAGGCAATCGATCAAGTCCATAAACAGGTCGAACAGTCTTTCCTTGGAAGCGGCTGCCATGATGACAGGCACTTGCGTGTTCGTTTTCGGATCCGTGTAGGAATCGTGACGAAATCCTTGGCGCGGTACTACTTGTAGGTCGTAGGAGGGGCGAATCGCGTCGGTCAAATCGAACGTGCCGTATCGGAACACGCCCATATGCGCTTCTAGATCGTCGCCTTCCAGCGAACGAAAGCTTGACGTCGGGTTGGAACGTTGGCTAGACTCGGGCGCACTAGCTGGTTTACTTGACGGGAATTTTGGAGCGATGCCCATAGGAATAGCTGTAGCAGTTCTAGGGTAAGGGGTTGGGTTGACACAAAACGAAAGTTTTCAGTCCCGCAAGTACCCTTGAGGAACAACCAAGATTAGGTCACCTCAACAACGAGCCCCTCAATTTCGAAATATTTACCCGCGTTTTCTTGGCGATACAATCGTTACGACCTGAATAGTCTCGGTTCCCAGGTTCGAGGTTTTCGCAAAATGGATTACTATGAGACGCAGTGACCGGCAGCAACTCAACCAAAACATCTCATGACTAATCGATCCAACCTAGCCGTTTTTGCTTTCCTTTTGCCTATCTTGGCACTTTATGTTGGCTGCACCCAGCGAACTCCGTCGGAGCAAGTCGCGGCGACGGAGAAAGTACTGCGGGAGGTCGGAGTTGCCCCACCGGCCAAGTCGACCGTCGAAACCGCGGTCGTACCAGAGGCCAAGAAAGCGTTGTCCCCGTCCATCGTCCAACCCTCGACAGCCACCCCTGACCGCAAGACCGTGGATCCGGCGAACGCTGACGCGATCACCCCGAAAAAGCCCTCGTCAGATCCAACACCGCTTGTGCAGAAACCGGCGCCGAAGCCTTTGCGTACGATCGATGACCCCAGTGCCAAGTGGATTGCACTAGAGAATTTGCCGCGAGAAACGTGGGAGGTCCAGTACCTAGGGAACGCTCCGGTCGGTCTTTTGCATCGAACCACTGTGGTTTCCAAAACACTAGGCTCAAGTTATTTTCGCCACGACTTAAAAAGTCGCATGCGGGTCTCCTTGAAAGGCAAACCCTTCGAACAACGCATCCAAGTTACGACCATCGAACGAGAGAACGGTGAATTGGTCTCAATCGAAGGGTCTCTTGAAATAGGCCTCAATAAGCAGACTTTCAAAGGGAGTGTACTCCAAGGAGCAATGAAACTAACTGGTGATGAAAATGGCCAACCCTATGCCATCACAATCGATTGGAAGAAAGAGTACCGTGGACCATTCGCAGTAGACCAGTCCATGCTCAGGAATCCTTTGAAACCCAGAGAATCGCGAACGCTCAAGTACTTCGATCCGATTCTACGAAAAATCATTGACGGTAGACTGGAAGCAAGCGACACCATCATGACTCCTACCATGCAAGGCGGATCCAAAGAACTATTAGAAATTCGCAATACGGGAATGACATTGGAAAGTGATTCGGAATCGCTTTTGTGGGTTGATTCAAAGGGTGAGGCCTTCAAGTCTTACGTGCAAGCCAATGACATACTTTCGTTTCGGACAGAGCCAATCGTTGCACAGACCGTTGGATCGAACTTGGACCTAAGGGCTATCGAACCTGTTTTGATCCCACTTACTGGACCGGTAGAGCGACTGACCGAACCAACGAAGGATCTCATGTCCATGGGCTATCAGGTTCGTCATCGGTCCGAAGATGCGTTTCACATGTTCACGGATCGAATTGGCCAACGAATTCGCTCCGTGGATCCAAGAACAGTTGAGGTGACCTTCTTCCAGAACGGCGGTTCCTTCGATCCGCTGCTGGATAAAGAACTTGCGTCCAAAGTAGATGCTGGCACGTTGGCCTCCTCGGCGTTTGTTCCATCCGATTTGCCGTTGGTCACAAGGCTTGCCAAGGGCTTGATCGCGGCCGACAAAATGCTCCCGCCTGACAATGCATCCAATACGGACAAAGCCAATTCTTGTCGAAGTGAAATCCAACGGAGAATCCGACTCAAAGAATTCGACAAACAGATAGGAACGATTGCCAATTCGCTCAAGACCAAACAGGCAAATTGCATCGAACATGCCCTGCTGTTCGCGTCGGTTTGCCGCTCCCTTAACATCCCCACCCGGATCGCGATGGGAGTCAAATTCAATCGATCAATAGAAAACCCCGCCATGAAGTTCCACGCATGGATCGAGATCCGCGATGGCGAACGATGGGTGCCGATGGATTCGACCGACGACGTGGTTCCGATCTCGATTGATCGATTCAAAATTCAGGAAACCAATTTCAACAATCCCAATCCGTACCTTGATATTCTGGTTGTCTATCGGCAATTGCCAGAACTCAGCATTAAAGTTTTGCTTCCATAACATCAGATCGCCAATCCACTCTGCATGATCCAGAAAAGACACCTTGGGATCGCTGTTGCGATCGTAGCCGTCGGCTTTTTCCTGCGAGTGGCGATTGCACTCCAGTGGCAAAACGCCATCTCGGGCGGAACGCCATTTCGGTTTGGCGATAGCGATTCGTATTGGATGATGGCAAAGAAAGTCGCACAGGGCTTGCCCTATCAATATGGCAGTCCGGATTCGAGGATTTTCCGGGCTCCACTCTACCCACTTTTTCTTTCCCCATGGACGTGGATCGACGGAACAAGCGTGAGGCCTTCATGGGGAGCAGTGGTTGCGGCCAGGATTGCGGGTTGCGCCATGGGTGCCCTTTGCATAGCCATTCTCATCTTGCTCGGAAACAAGCTGTTTCGTAGGCAGGACCCAAAACAAGGCTTTGCGATCGGTATTTGGGCGGGTTTGCTTGCGGGACTTTATCCGGGTGCTATCGGGATGAGTGTTTTCGTCCTGAGTGAGGCGATTTTCTGTCCTCTCATGTTGCTCAGCTTGGGTTGTGTTTCTTTTGCGATTCGAGCTAAAAATGAGGCGCGTTGGGAAGTTGCCTGGAGCTGGATGCTTTCGTCCGGTGCCTTGAGCGGAGCGGCGTGTTTGGCCCGACCGAGCTGGAGCCTTTGGCCAGCGGTGTTGTTTTCCTACTTGATCGTACTGATGGTTCAAGGCAAGCGGCAGTTTCACTCTTACCGGGAGGGCGAGTGCAGGGAGGGCGAGTGCAGGGAGGGCGAGTGCAGGGAGGGCGAGGCTCCTGCCGAGCCAAAGCCAAGCTCGGCGGGAGCCTCGCTTTCCCACAGGACGGCATGGCGTTGGCTTTTTGGTTGTGTTTTGTATTGCGTGGGGATTTGTCTGGTCATGAGCCCCTGGTGGGCGAGGAATTACTTAGAAACCGGCAAATTCGTGCCGACGACGCTTCAGGTAGGAGCGAGCCTTTACGACGGATGGCATGCGGGTGCCTCCGGGAGCAGCGATGAAGGTATGGGGTTCGTGAATGCTTTCATTGTGGAACAAAAAAACGAAGACCAGCGGGAGCTACTGGCGGGAAAGAAGCTGGAAAGCACCTTGGAATGGCGGGTGGATCGGCGAATGAAGAATGCTGCTATTGCATGGGCGCTAGAAAACTCGTCTAACGCTGCAAGGCTTGGATTGGTAAAGTTGGTCAAGACGTGGTCACCGCTTCCCGTTGCACGAGAACTGGGCAGCGACGCCGTGAGGTGGTTCGAAGCGATTGGCTACACAGCAATTATGGGTTTGGCTGCGATTGGGATGTGGCAATGCCGATCGCAGCTTGGCGCATGGTTGTACGCGATGCCGTGTGTCTATTTCGCTCTGCTGCACATGTTTTTTATTGGGTCAGTGCGATATCGACAGCCAGCGGTCTTGGTCATCTGCGTACTTGGAGGCGTTGGATGTGCCACCATCGCGAGATGGGTTTTCTCCAAACCCGAAAAAGTGAAACCGCGTGGCGGCTAAAAGATATGGAACGAAGCTCGACGGATCGATAGCCTCAAACGATGTCACGGCCGATAACAGAGTCCAATGAAACGAATGCCAGCAGCTCCGCGGAATCCATTCGCCGGAGTCGTGATCGCGTATGGGAACATCGCTTGGTGTGGATTCTCCTGTTTGCGATTTTGGGGCTGTGGTGTTATTTCTCCTTGATTGGACGTGTGGACAGCAAGCTCACGAGCGAGATCACCAAGCAGCTTCGCAAAGAGTTCCCATCGCATTTTGTTTCCATAGAGCGAGCTCACTTTCAGCCAGGCAAGTCGATCACGATCGAAGGGGTTCGGATTGCCAAGCCCACCGATCAAGGATTGCGCGATGTGATTCGCTGCGGGCGAATTGTGTGTTTGGGACCGATTGAGATGATCGGTTTGGTGCAGGGGCAGTTCCCTGTTCAAAAAGTGGAGTTGGATGACGTCGAATTGTGTGTATGGCCACTCAGTGACGGACGATTTAGCCTACAGGAAATATCGAGTTCCAAGCCGATTAGCCCGAGTTTTCCATCGATCGCCATTCGATCCGGGCTTATTCGCATGGGTGCCGAGACCGGTCGAGTTGAGCAAGAGATCATTTTTCACGATTTGCGTGCGCATTCGGAGCTTGCACCACGGATGCTTGACGGGCGAATCATGCCGCTCACTGCCGTGCTGAACGCGAGTGTTTCTAGCAGTTACTTTAACACCGCAACGATTCGAGCCGCAATCAGCGAGGACAAATCGTCATGGCGAGCGGAAGGAAACGTAACAAAACTTGCCTACTCTCAACGCTTGGTAGGGCAATTACCATTGAGGTTGCAACAGTACTTGGTGCAAGCGACTGGATTTAGCGGTGAACTGAACGCTGTCTTTGCAGCGCGTTCCGAACAGGGGAAATTGACGTATGAAGCTAAGGCGACGATCGCTGAAGGACGACTGCTGCATCCCCAGGTTCCGTACCCGCTGGAATCGATCTCCGGTGAGGCGTTCTGTAGGAATGGACTGATGCAGCTTCGGAACGTTAGGGCAGCTAGCGGCCAAACGTCGGTCGCTTTCGACTGCGACATGCAAGGTTTTGCGGTGGGCTCGCCGATCACGGCCGAGATTACGGTTCGAGATCTATCGTTGGATCAGCGGCTCTACGCTGCATTGCCGGAGTCCATTCGAGAGGCATGGCAAAAACTCGGCGTGAGTGGCTTGGTGGACGCACAAGCGTGGTTGGCGTTCGACGGCAAGCGTTGGACCCCGCAAGTGACCGTTCGGGCGAAGAATGCAGGGGTCGAACCGGATTTCTTTCCGTATCCGATCCATAATATATCTGGTGACTTTGTCTACAATAATGATTCCATCGTAGCGAAAGCGCTTTCAGGTATGGCGGGCGGGCAACGGATCAATGGGGAGCTAACCCTTTCTCGCGCTCAGCCTCGATGGCTTATGGATTTAAAACTTGCGGCCGACGGGCCCATTGCGATCGACGAAAAACTTCTCAAAGCCCTTTCTCCTCGCGATGCACCGGAAAGCGGTTTGCAAAAGTTCGTTTTGTCCTTGCATCCAACGGGCACAGTGCATCTTCGGCAAGGTCACTTTTTGCGGTTAGCCAACCAGCCGGACAGTATTTCTCGATCCTTGGAGCTTACCTTCTCGGAGTGCGCAATCAAGTACGATGGATTTCGATATCCCGTGGAAGACATCCATGGGGCAGCGACGTTGGACAACGAACGATTGCTTCTCAAAGGCTTTGTCGGGCGCAACGACAGCGCGAGGATTAAGGGGGAAGGCGTCTGCCAATCTCGGAACTCCAATCTGGAATCGCTTGAACTGTTTTTTAAATGTTACAACGTGAGTTTGGATGAAGAGCTTCAACATGCCTTACCGAAGAGCGTGCGTGGTTTGTGGGATCAATTGCAACCCAGCGGAGTGTTAGATGAAGTTGACATGAAGGTTTCTCGCAGCCATTCGATGGATCCGATCGATTTGCGAGTCGAGATCACTGAGAAACGCGAGTCCGAGGCGCGGGCGGGTGGGGCCGTTTCTATACGACCAACATCTTTGCCCTATCAGATCAACGACGTCGCCTGCAATATTATCTATCAACCTGGCCATATTGATATTCAATCCTTGTCGGGAAAGCATGAAGCGAGCCGACTTCAGACCGAGGGACAATGCAGTTTGCATTCCGATGGAACCTGGGATGGTCTGTTGAACTGGCTGCCACTAACGCGTTTGCATGTAGACCAGAGTCTTTTGTCGTGCTTACCAACCTATTTGAAAGATCCACTGGTCAAACTCGATTTCCGCGGACCGGTCAGCATCACTGGAACCACGCGAGTTTCATCTCCACCGACCCCCGCCGACTCCATTGTACGCAATTGGGATTTGGACCTTGAAATTGAAGATGGACGACTTGGCGGCGGCGGAATTGCTTCTGGCATACGTGGTTCACTCGCACTGGCTGGCTACAACACGCCATTCGGTCCGATGGCCTTCGGCACATTGGATATTGACGCGTTGGCCATCAAGGATATCGCGGTGACAGGATTGAAAGGCCCGTTTGCTTTCAATCGACAAGAAGTCCTTTTCGGTCGCGATGCGGCGGCATGGCAAAAGAAGAATGAGTTGCATCCACCTAATCGCCGATCGATGGATAGCCCGGTTGTCACTGCTATTCATCAACTTCCAGTCCAGAGTAGGAATGACAACTCTCTTGCTCAGGCCTCGTACCGTGGCCCGATACGAGAGGCATTATCCCATCGCATCGATTCGCTGGGCCGAGTTTCTCCAGATCCACCCGCCAATCCCAATGCGATTCGAGCGCTAGAAGACGTTGTGCCATTGGATGTCGTTGAGTCGGATATTCATGCTCGTACGCTGAGCGGAACCATGTACGTTAGTGGTGTCGAACCTCTAGATGCACAGCAGCGATCAAAATATCGACTGCGGCTTGTTGAGGCAGACCTTCAAGGCTTTCTGTTGGACCTTGGCGAGACCAACACACAAGCCAAGGGCCGACTATCCGTTCAGTGCGACTTGAAAGGGGCATTGACCAACACAGCTTCGTTGGAAGGACAAGGCCGAGCTTGGCTTCGCGAAGCGAATTTGTACGAACTGCCAGCCATCATAAAACTTTTTGGAGCGCTTAGGGTCAGTCCTGGCCAAGGTGCCTTTGACTCGGCAGACGTCCAGTTCGGTATTGACGGAGACAGGCTGCCCGTGCATGAGTTGGTGCTCGATGGCGATATTGTCTCGTTGCGAGGCTCAGGCTGGGTGAACCTGCGCCGCGAGTTGCATCTAGATCTGTTTGCAAACGTTGGACGCCGCAGTTTGGTTGGCTCCCTCTTTCAAGCCGCAACTCTTTGGCAAATCGAAGTCAACGGCTCCACGACCGATCCACAGATTCGTCGCTTGCCGCTAATGAACTCATTGGAAAAACGTCGCCACGAAAAACCTTTCGAACCTTAACAAGGCGAGCGGCAGATTGGATTATCCCAACGACCAGCCGGCGCGCGGCGTTCTTGAGATGAACTCGTCAGCTTGAGGGCAATTGGTTGCTCGAAGTTTGCTTGCATCCCACTCCAGCTTTTGGTTCGATCGAAACGCGACGTTGCCAAGATGGTTGGCAATCGTCAATAGTCCTGCATAACTAAACGGACTCCCCGTCGGCGTGCCGTTTTGGATCGCATTTAGCCATTCCGCATGTTGCCCTGGCGAATTCGGAATGAACTGCTCTGGGCGAACAAAGTCCTTGAACTGTTCCTCCGGCAACAACACGTGTTTGTCGTAGTCAGAAAGCACCATGCCCTTGTCGCCAATGAAAAGAATGCCGGAATTCCACTGCGGAATACCTTTGTCCTTCCATATTTGAGGCTTGTGCGTCCCTTGGTACCATGCCACTTTGCAAGGGGGCAAATCGCCACGGGCAGCGTATTCGTAGATGGCTGTCATCGAAGCGGGCGCAATCTCGCGATGCGGTTTGTCACCGATGGCTTCGACCGTTTTGGGTGACTCGAGCTTAAGCGCCCAGAACGGTAAATCGTTCATGTGACTGCCCAGATCCGACATGGTTCCACTCCCAAAGTCCCACCATCGATACCATTTCGGACCTGGGAAATAAACTTCGTGATAAGGTCGCATCGGGGCGGGACCAATCCACATGTCCCAGTCCAGGTGGGCAGGCGGCGTCATGGCCTCCGCAGGCCGGTCTGTAACAAAGACGATGTCTTTATTTGAATCAGAATCTTCTTTGCTTTGCAGCCCCCATGCTCGCGAAGTCCACACGTGGGCTTCGTGGACATTCCCAATCGCTTTGGATTGAATCAATTCGACCACACGTCGATAGTTTGGCATCCCATGAATCTGAGTTCCCATTTGGGTCGCCACTTTGGCTTCCGCAGCCGCTTGCATGATGCGTCGCGATTCGCCAATGTTGTGTGTCAGCGGTTTTTCGCAGTAGACATGTTTCTTCAATTGCAAGGCTGGCAAGGTTGCAAACGCATGCGTATGTTCGGTCGTGCTAACAACCACCGCGTCCACATCGGTTAGTTCATCCATCAGCCGCCGAAAATCGGTATAACGCCTTGCTCGTTTGTGTCGCTCGGTGGTCCTGTCCAAGTGTTGGCTGTTCACGTCGCAAATGCCAACTACGTTGACGGACCCGGTATCGTAAAGGGTGCTCAAGTTGCTTCCTCCACGTCCACCAACGCCGACGAATGCGACGTTGACCTTGTCGTTTTGAGCTCTCGCTCGAACCGACGAACCGATAAGCGTACACGCGACGGAACCTCCGGCCGTAAGCTGCAAAAATCGACGCCTTGAAACATCGGATAATATGGACATGGAAAACCTCAGAGGGTAGGTAAGGAAGGGGAATGCTTCGCCGAAGACTGGACCGGCATTATTATTATAACGTGTGCTTTCATGGCAAAGGGGCCGTGATACCTTTCGACGTTACGTCTCGAACTACCCGTAGACACAACGTAGAATGCGGTTTCTTTCTGCTAGAATCCTAAAAAATCCAAAGTCGAACGCAAACATGAAACTTGTAGAACTTAGCTCCCCCAAAATCGGTGCCATATCAAGATCCACGCCGGTCGTAATCCCAATAGCCGCCATCGAGCAACATGGCGATCACTTACCGGTTTGGACAGATAGCCTTTTGCTTGGCGAAATCGTTGAACGTGTGGAAAAATCGCTAAGCAAGCAAATTCTAGTGGCTCCGTTGTTGTGGTTAGGGAACTCGGATCACCATCTGGATTTCTTTGGGACCCTTTCGGCTTCGAGCCGTACGTACTTGGATGTGCTCAACGACCTGGTGGAAAACCTGCTTTCCTACGGATTCAAGAGGATTGTGCTGCTCAACGGGCACGGCGGGAATGACGTCCCCGCCAAGCAGGCGCTGTTTGAAGTGCGTCAACGCAATCGCATCCGAAAGGACCTATTGCTTTTGCTGGCTACGTATTGGGGGCTTGGAACCGAACCTTGGAAAGTGGATCCAGGAATCGAGCAGCGAGACATGGGACACGCATGCGAGTGGGAAACTTCGATGGTATTAGCACTGCGCCCCGATTTGGTTGGCGACTTCGGGAATGCTCCTATCGTCGAACCAGGAAATGCTTTCCGTCCGGCCAGTCGGGCCTGGACAACCAAAGATCGCAGTAGCATCGGCCATATCGGCTGGCCGCATTTGGCTAGCAAAGAAAAGGGAGAGATCTTGTTGACGGCCTTTTCGAACGACGTTGAGCAATGGCTGAAGGAAGTGATCGATTGGGATGGCAGCTCGTGGGATGGAACCAAACATTTTGGTTTTCCGGTTTGATCTGCGACACGGCGCACGGCAGTATTGTTTGCCCTGCCGGGTGAGGCGACCCCTGCAATCCTGTTCATATCGACTTTGTCCAAGCAAATCATTGACCGGGAGGGTGAGGGGTGAGGCTCCTGCCGAATCTATGCGGTGCCAGCTCGGCAGGAGCCTCGCTCTCCCTTTGGAACGATTCGCTCTCCCTTTGGAGCGATTCGGTTTGGCAAACTGGTGAAGCTGCGTCGACTGCTACCGTCGATTCCGTTTTGCAACTGATAGCGATTATATGGGCCGATAAGTCGATGTGAGAACCGCGAAACCGTCGCCGTTTTTGGATGCGCCCTATCACACTGTTGGAATTCGGGATGAACCCCAATAAACCTGTCCGGAAATTAAGTCGCCGCCAGTTGCTTAAGGATGCGACCATTGCGGCCGCAGGTTTAGCCGCATCGGCACCATCGGCCAAGGCAGACCTCTCACTCGGTTCGTTGCCTGACGTTTTTGCGCGTCGCTCGTCATCGCCATCCATTTACAAAGAAACCGCCCAAGCCGACTACGCACGAAACATGAGACCATTTGGGGGGACGATGGCTTCGGATCCAAGGTGCTTGTTCGGTATGCCCCCCAACGGCAAGCCGTGGCAATTCGATGTTCTGGTGGTTGGTTCTGGTTATGGGGCGTCCATCACCGCGGCACGGCTAAGCGAGAAAATGCATCCAGGTTCGCGAATCGCCATGCTCGAACGGGGTCGCGAATGGGTTCCTGGAACCTTTCCCGATGTGCTAAAGGATGTGACCGACAACTCTCGTTTAAAGCTGTTCGGACGCCATAAACGTGACCTCAACAATCCGACGGGGTTATTCAACGTTGTCCAGTGCGACGAAATATCCGTGCTCAGTGGCAGCGGGCTTGGCGGATCTTCTCTGATCAATGCCAGCGTTGCGCTGCGTGCGGATCGCGAAGTTTTTTTGCAAACTCAATGGCCTCAAGCGTTACGTGAAATCGACTATTTGTCCCCCTACTACGATCAAGCCGAATACGAGTTGGGAGTGCGGAGCGAGCCTGTCGATTGGACTTGCAAAATGAAGGCGCAGCGGCTGGCAGCTGAAAACTTACGCGATTACGGTTGCCACTTTGAAGCCGCGGCTCTAACGATCACGCGTTCGTTTCAAGGGCACGCGTTGCCGGTTTTGAATCGCCAGGGGATGGTCCAACGTGAATGCATCGATTGCGGAGACTGTCTGACAGGCTGCAATGTTGGAGCCAAAAACACGTTGGCCATGAACTACCTCCCCATCGCTCGGCGAAACGGGACCATGATGTTCACCCAAACCGAGGTGCGCGACATTGAAAAGTGTGGTGACTTTTGGAAGGTGAATTTCATTTATTTCCACCGGGACGAAAAAGGGCGTCACACGGAGCAAGAGGGCTCAACCACGGCTCGCGTTGTTGTCCTCGGCGCTGGCAGCATTGGCAGTTCCGAGATCTTAATGCGGTCGCAAAGTGAGTATCTCGACTTCTCACGTCAGTTAGGCTGCAACTGGACAGGCAATGGAGACGCGCTTGGCTTTGTGCGCAAAACGGATTTCCCAACCAATATCGCTGGCTTCAGCGCACAAGAACCACAAGGCCGGCGCGTTGGGCCGACCATTCAAACCAACGTGACTTATCCAGACAGGCCAAATCTGTTTGACCGTGTCTTGATCCAAGAAGGGGTAGCGGCACGATCCTACGCAAATGCCTTGAGTTTTTTAATGCAGGACTTGGATCTTGATCAAACCCAGGTGATGTTAGGGATGGGGCATGATCGGCAAGAGGGCAAGCTGTTTTTAGAGGACAACGGGAACGCGTTCATTTCGTGGCCGGGTCTCTTGGACAGCGACTATAGACGGCTCATTCGCGAGGAGTTTTCTCGCCTCGCGCATGGACATGGCGGCAAATACAAATATTTGAAAGTCTTTGGCGACAAGATGATCTCCGTGCATCCGTTGGGAGGATGCGGGATGAGCGACGATCCACGAAGCGGCGTGATCAATCACAAAGGTCAAGTGTACGATACCGTCTGTGGCGGAGATGTCGACGAAGCGACGGCAGAGTTCCGGGTTCACGAAGGCTTATACGTTTGCGACGGTGCCATTTTCCCAACGGCCATCGCGTGCAACCCTTTTTTGACGATTTCGGCAATGTCCGAGCGCGCGGCACAACTGTTGTCTCTTGAGCCCAAGTACGCGGACTTGTTCCGCCTGGGCTAGAACTCTCGTTTAACTGTTAGCCGGGAGGCGTACGTGAAGCGTAGGGGAGTACGCCTGCGGCTGACTATTAAACAATGCAGCTGGATTATTTGTACTGCCTGCTAGAATATTGTTAAAATCAATATTTGATTGCGAGTAACGAATGAATCTAGGCTCCAATCGCATTTGGCTCTCCAGAGTTCCCCAAAAAGTCAAACCATGTGCATTTCTGTTCGAATCCAACAAATACTCGTCGCAACAATGTTGGCATTGGCGGTCGCGATTCCCACGTTCGGATTCCAAGCGAACGGGGGTTTGCAAAGGCCCGATGAGAATGCGGTCGCTACGTTGATTCCGGTGGAATTTCCGTTATCGGCAGTCAACGAGTCCAAGTTGATCGAAGCGTTGGACCGAGTGGCCAACCGCGTCTCGGGGGCCGATCGCCCAGTCGTCGTTTTGGAGTTTATCGGGACGCAGGATTCGACGACCGATGTCGAGAGCACAATGATTGGTCGAGGAACCGAGTTCGTACGAGCCTTGGGATTGGCCCGATGGCTGAGCGGACCCAAGGGTAATCGCATTCGCAGTGTAGCCTATATTCCAAAATCGATCTGCGGTCATGCGGTGCTCGTCGCCTTGGGCTGCGAAGAGATTGCAATCGCCAGTTTGGCGAAAATCGCGAACGCAGGAATCGATGAACCCGTTCTCGACACGACGGTTCGACAAGCTTATCTGGACGTGGCGGCTCGACGAGGCCGATTTCCGCCAGCTGCCGTGCTATCGCTCATTGACCCATTGGAATCGCTGATTCGAATCGAAATGGTTGGGCACGTGATTGAATTCACAACGGCACCCCAGCTCGCTTTGAAGAAAAGATCTGCCGATGTCTTGGACGAAAAGCAGTTGGTACCGGCCAATCAAATGGCCGCTTATTCCGGTAGAGAGCTCAGAACCGAATGGCGATGGGTAGCCTATGAAGCCAGCGATCGCGATCAGTTGGCCAGAGTTCTCAAACTGACCAAGCCACTAACTGAAAAACCGGTTTTTTCAGGTCCGCGAACGATGACGCGAGTTCATCTGAAGGGGATTATTTCCAATCGGCAGGTCACCCGGTGCATTCGAGCGATCGAAGAAGGGCTGACCAATCCCGAAACGAATCTAATCTTGGTCGAAGTGGATTCGCCTGGTGGCAACTTAATCGAGAGTATGCGCTTGGCCCAGTTCTTGGCCGATATCCCAAACGACAGAGCGGAAGTTGTTAGTTACGTTACAAGTGCGGCGCGAGGTGATGCGGCATTGATCCCCTTGAGCAGCGACTTGATCCTCATGCATCCAGATGCAAAATTGGGTGGCCCCGGTGAAGCCTCGATTTCGCCGACGCTCTGCAACGAACAGAAGCTCGAGCTTCAAGCCTTGGCTAAATCCTCAGGGCGATCCGAAGGCGAACTGCTCGGTTGTATTTGCCCTGACTTGGAGATTTTTGAATACAACTCCTTCGATGGCCAAAAGCAATTGAATACGCCGAAGTGGTTAGTAGACGATCCCGTAGCACCCATGTGGAAAAGAGGCGTTGCGGTGAGCTTCAATGGCGGATTGTCATTTGATCAGGCCTCCGCACTTGGGCTAGCGTCGGACAATCCTGTCTCGTTGGAATCCGTGGGGAACAAATTCGGCATCGACAAGCTCCCGGCCGAAACGAGAACGAACGCGACCGAGGAATTCGTTGAATGGCTTGGTGGGCAGGGGTGGCTATCCATGCTCTTGTTCGTGGTAGGGATCATTTCGCTAAGTGCTGAGTTAAGTACACCTGGCATGGGCATTGCGGGAATTCTTTCTGCGATTTGCTTCTTGCTGTTTTTCTGGATTCACCTTTTTCAAGGCACCGTAGAATGGCTAGAGATACTGCTTATCTTGGCCGGGGTCGTGTGCTTGGCGGCGGAGATATTTATTCTGCCGGGTTTTGGTGTCTTCGGAGTAACCGGATTGATTCTTCTGGCCACAGGTTTGCTGCTTGCTGGCCAAACGTTTGTCATTCCAACCAATGAGTATCAATGGCAAAGGACATCCCAAGGGATTGGTCAGCTTGGCTTGATCGTGATCTCGTTGTTTGCAGCGGCGATCCTCTTTCGCAAGCAGCTTGCCAATTTACCCATGGTCCGTTGGTTTGCACTGCAACCACCCAAGACGGACGTAGACTTGGTGGAAATGGAGCATGTCACCGAAGAATTGAAGACGTTTATCGGTTGGCATGGGACGACTCTTTCACGTTGCAATCCTTCGGGAAAGGCATCGATTGGCGATCGCATTTTTAGCGTCGTTAGCCAAGGGGCTTGGATCGACGAAGATACCGAGGTGGAGGTGGTGAGCCTTCAAGAAAACACGCTGGTCGTAAAACCGCGGTAAGGCCAGCGGCATTGCGGAGCATCCCGACCCGAAGCGTAAGCGAGGGACCGTTTCGCAGATCCCTCGCTTACGCTTCGGGTTGTGATTGGTATGTATCGGGTTGTGATTGGTATGTATCGGGTTGGGATTGGCATGTATCGGGTTGGGATTGGTTCGACGAAAAAAGCCTCTCGGTTTCCCGAGAGGCTTCCATGGATTTTTGCGTCTAAGGCGAGTAATAAATTCAAGTCCAATTGCCGAGTCTTCGTGTGGGAGGGCGAGGCTCCTGCCGAGCTTGGCTTTGGCTCGGTA
>JANMLD010000013.1:0-2089 GCA_031372345.1 Pirellula sp. | reverse complement strand
AGTGAATCGCTGTCGCGAATCCACCGCCTGCGTTTCTATCGACCAGCAGCAAGTTGCGGAAGCGTTTTCGATCTGGGCATCGCTCTTCACAATCAGAACCGGCACTGACAAGTGGAACGCCCGCGATCACCGATGTCGCGGCAAAAAAACTTACCATCAGGAAACGGCCGATCCGCGACTTCGGTGCATCGCATTGTTCGTCCTACATTACATGGATATCGAGGAACTCAAGAGTGATTTCACGGTCGAGACGTTGAATGTGAAATCTCGCGGTTAGGTCACTCGGTTGTCCGTTCAGCGGCACGTTGTCGTAATGTACCATTCCAACGTACTTTGAAGGGTCAAGGCCGAAAAGATTTTGCCGATCCACATCAATGCTCTTCTCAACGAACTCGTCAGCGTTCGGTTGATCCATGATCGAAGTCAGTTTGTATTTGCGACCGTCCGGATAGGGATCGGGCGATCCATAGTTTTCAATCCAACATTCTAGCTCGGTTGAATTGATCGGATCAGCAGAAGGAAACAGTGACAACGCGACATCGAATTTACCTTCCGCTATTAGCTCAGACCATTCGACGACGATGGATCGAATATCTGCATCGGAAGCATCAATTGGCAACTTCTTGTGCATGGCATTGATTCTTGCTGCAAATTGGACGAACGACCCGTGGTCACCGATGCAGCCCAGTACACGGATTCACAAGTAAAAAAACAACGATGGGCTGCTTCGGTGCACCACCATTGTTCCGCTTGTTTGGGTGCAGCGTATCCAATGTCAGGTACACGGATCCTGTCAGGCATCATTGTAGGAGTACAATCGACCGCCTGCAATCATGGGCCAGTTTTGCGTGGATGCATGATAATGCAATCCACGACTTCGCCATTCGATGCTCGAAATGATTCGCTGTCGCCGATCGACCGCCTGCGTCTCTACCGACCAAGCACCAAGTTGGGAAAGAGGATCCGATCACTGTCTGAGTGCTGATCATCGCGCTGACAAGCGGAACGCCGCCGATCACCCAGCGGCGGCAAGTAAATGAACCATCAGGAAACGGCCGATCCGCCGCTTGGGTGCATCGGTTTGTTACCCGACATCCTGAGGGCTTGAATTATTTTGCGTTGCGAACGTCCAAGGTGGGCGAGCGGACGGCGATCCAAAACGTATTCAATGGCGTCGTCGATCGTAACCGAATGACCAATATGGATCAAGTATGCAATTGCCAGCGTGGCAGTCCGTCCGTGCCCCTGCGCGCAATGAATGTAAACGGTGCCGTCAAGATTTGCAATCATTTCAACGCGTCGTCGCAATTCATCGAGAGACGGATGATGAGTATCAAGAGTCGGAAGTGAGATGTATCCAGTCGATCGCAATGCAGACGGTTCGTTGAATTCGCATGTCAAATCGACAATATGGTCAAATTGAATTGGCCGCTCCGATGACAAGAGGCGTCGGCCAATAAAAACGGATTCGGTCAGTTGGTCGTAGGGTGATTCACGTGAGACCAGACGAACAATATGCCAGACCAGCCAGAGATAAAGGAGAAATGGAGCAAGCAGGATCTGACGAATTGGTTCCAGCGTTCCGTCTGGTTGCTTGCCGAACACGATTGGGCCAGCACCGAAGTAGGCGATGGCTACAAGAAGGAATGAAAGCGCGGGCCAGAGTAAGAAGTATCCCGAACCTCCGTTGACGATCCCCACGTAGGCTATCAGCGCGGCGAAAAGCGTGAATGTGATTCCATACTTCATGCACTGCTCTTGAGTCGGGTAACGTCCTGGCATCACCCAGGGCGAGTAGTAAACGCATGCAACGGCCAAGCTCGGACGATCGAGCCCTTGGTGTGCATGCCATTGTTCCGCTTGTTTTCAGGTCAAGCTATGCTTTGAACCCGAATTGGCGGTTGCCAAAATTGTACGAGTCCGATCGACCGCCTGCAATCATGGGCCAGTTTTGCGTGGATGCATGATAATGCAATCCACGACTTGGCCAGCGATGCTTGAAGTGATTCGCCGTCGCCAATCCACCGCCTGCGTCTCTAACGACCAAGGATCAATGGCGTAAGTGTTTGAATCGCACTGACAAGCGGAA
>JANMLD010000486.1:0-22438 GCA_031372345.1 Pirellula sp. | reverse complement strand
CTTGCAGAAAAAGGTCTTTCAGAAAAGCGCAGCTTCGATTCTATTGATAACGCGCCCGAAGAAAAAGAAAGAGGTATAACCATTAATACTGCCCACGTGGAGTATTCTACCGCAAACCGCCACTATGCGCACGTTGACTGTCCGGGTCACGCTGACTATGTGAAGAATCATGGGGGCGATATTTCCGATGACCGACAGGTACTCTAGCTTGCGGTACAGACGAGCAGCTTGTTCTGCGGTCGAGTCCTCAAGTGCCTTTTCGACGGCTGGCCAACCGTATTCAATTTCGGAGATGCCACTGACCAAAACGAACGAAAGTGGGCAAGGTTTTTCTCGACAAGCTTGGTCGGCGTCCTTGAGTTTGCCTTGAGCCAGCAGTTGACGCACATTTTCGACTAAATCGGGCGGTACCAAGTCCTTTTTACGCAGTGCCATGGCTTGATCCACCACCAAATACACTGAAACAATCGACAGAAGAATCAGCACGATCATGATGCCGATTCCCATAACACCGCCGCTGAAAACCACCGCGAAAAAAGACTCGTCCGCAGCCGTCTTGGCCTTAGAGGTGGCGGCAGTTGGTGCGACTGTCGGCTGAGCCCCGGCCGGATTGACGCCTTGGGCCACCGTGGACGGTGTTAGGATACTGGGCAAACACAAACAAAATGCAATCGCGATGACCACGACGGCTCGATGGAAGCGTTGGATCATGACTGCCACTTGGGTTTTTGGATTTTTTTCTGCCATCGGATCCACTCGCTACTTGGGGCTCTGGTTCTCGGTTTTAAATCGATCAAGCAGCGACTGCACTCGATCCGCCTCTTCGATTCGGCCTGCGGCTCGAAGGCCCGCCGACGCTTTGGAGATGGCCTTGCTAGCCAGATGGTATCGATCGCCGTGCATGGTCGCAATGCGTAGCCATTCTGGAATGGCGAGGTTCGAAAGCCCAGCTTGCTGCAATCGTTCGGCCAATAACATGGTCGGCCCAGCTTGAAGAGGAAGGAGCAGTTTATCGCGTTCCGCAAGCCAACGAGGCAAACGCTCGGAAAGGATTTCGGCGGGCGGAACCGTCCGCCAAAGTTGAGCCCGAGCATACGCACTGACCATAGGATTCTTGGAGTTTTTCGTCAATCTTTCCAGCGTCTCGATGGCGATCGACCGTTTCGCACCACTAATTAGCCAAGCCGCTCCAAGCAACTGGACCGCCTCCGTTTCTTGCGCCATCCAATCTTGACTAAGCGACTGAATTCTAGATAGATCTGCATCCGCAAAGGACATTTCACCCCACGGTAGCGGGATCGTGGCCAGCAGCAATTGTGGACAATCTTCCTTGGCCAACGACACGAAGAGTATTCCTGCAAGGTTCGGCTTTCTTATCGCCGAATAAGATTCGATCATTTCGGCCAAGATGACTCTTTGTTGCCAGCGAGGCAGACCACTATTAATGGCTTCTTTTCCGTTCTTCACCACGGACTGATATTGCCGTTCTGAAAACCATCGATGAATCCTCTCGCCGGCTGCATTTGCCCACGCGGGTTCGATTCGCACAACGAAATCACCGGGAATCGTGGTTTTGTTCGTTGCCGATGCACGGACAAGCACAGTCTTTTGCGAATCCCATTCCAGAACGACGCCAGTGTCCTCAAAAAGCTGTCTTGGATCCCAGCGATTCAGGCCTGTGTCGCCGGGCTCCGCAATCCATATGTTGCTCGCTTTGTCCAATGAGCTTGAGGGCAATTCTTGCGGCGTCGGCGATTGGGCACGAGTTTGGACATTCATGCAACACGCGAGTAAGCCGATCGCGACGGCAATGAGGCTGTTTCCGGCGAGTCGTTGCATAAGCTCAGTTCGAACAGTCAAATCGATAAGATTAGTAGGTTTACGACAGGTGCATTCTCGACCACAATACAGCACGTTCCACAGAGCCCTTAAAAGTAACACGCGTTCTTCATTCTCGATAGGTCGTATGACTTCGCTTCAACTGATCACGTATCCGCACCCAACTCTAAGACATCGATCTAAACCCATTGTTCGAGTGGACGCACAGCTCAAGCAATTGGTCGACGAGATGTTCGAAATCATGTACGAATTTCGTGGTGTGGGCCTTGCGGCAAATCAGGTGAATCTGCCAATTCGCTTGTTCATTGCCAATCCAAGCGGCGATCGAGAAGAAGGACCCGAATTGGTTTTTATCAACCCCGTGATCAACAAAGCCAAAGGTTCGGCCGAAGCCGAAGAGGGCTGCTTGTCGTTGCCGGGAATCAACGCCCACGTGAAGCGAAACAAGTCCCTTCACATCAACGCGTACGATATGAGTGGCAACGAGATTAAGACCGAATTGGATGGATTCCTGGGGCGAATTGTGCAACATGAAATCGATCACTTGGACGGAGTCCTGTTTATCGATCGATTGACCGACGAGATTCGAAGGCCAGTTGCAGAGCAAATCCAAGCCTTTGAAGCGGCCTATGAAACTCGGCAGAAAGCCGGAAGCATCGCCCCAAACGACGCGATACACGCACAGATATTGGAGTGGGAGCAGAAATACTGCTAGTGTAGCTCGCCACTCCGTGGCGAGAATTGTCGCCTTTTGCTCCGCAAAAGTGCGTTAACGAGGCTTACTTTCGCGGAGCGAAAGGCGACAATAATGATGGCACGGAGTGCCGTGCTACACTAAAAAATGCGGCCGAGAGGACTCGAACCTCCACACCCTTGCGGGCTCTAGGCCCTCAACCTAGCGCGTCTGCCAATTTCGCCACGGCCGCAAATTTCATCCTTCGAGGACTTGAACTGGAAGTTTAGGCGGAATTGTCGCCTCGTCAAGTCGCCATGTGTATTTCGTTTAGGCTCTATCGGTACCGGTTTTTGACGTATTTCTGACCAACTGGCTGCTTTGTAACAACCGCTTGCAGCACTTCGACCCGATCGCGGTGACTCGGAATGACGGTCCCGCGGTAATGATGTCGCCGTGTCATGTTGCCGTACACATGCATCGGACGGTAGTTTCGCTCAAGGATTGGAACGTTCTGGTTCGCGGCCTTTGCGCCCCCCCGCAACACGCTTGGGCCGGACCATCCGGGTTCACGCTTGAGTCGCTGCGCATTCAGTTTCGGTTTGGCGTAGGCATACGAGCCAAATCCGACCAAAAGCAAGGCAAGGATTACAGGCACGATCGTTGACAGTTTTCTCATTCCGATTCTCCAAAATTCATGCTGATTGGCTTGGTGTCTACTGGATTTCAAATTAATTGGAGCCAACCTGGAATCCGTTCGGAATTGGGAAAAATGGAATCGGAAGGGGATTTTGGAACGTTAGGATCGACCCCTAAGGAAGAGCCTATCGAGTAGCTAAATACAGCTCAATCACTACAACTAGGCCTAACAGCAATTGCGTCTATTCCAGGCGGCAATTGCGACGAGAACTCCGAAAGTTCCTTTGCACTTTCCGGAAGTATCGAAATGCTATCAATCGCAGATTTTTCATCAGTGGAATCGGTTTCAGACGAACCCAATGTTGCTCTTGCACCTGAGGAAATAGCCACCTTGACCTCGTTGATGAAACGCTACGATCAGGTCCTTCTGGACATTGATGCGTTGAACGACCGATTGCAGGAACTGGTGGATGTGCTTAAGGAGTAAGGCTTGATCGGCAGATTGAATTATCCCAACCCGAAGTGTAGGCGAGGGACAATTCCGCCGGTCCCTCATTTACGTATCGGGTCATGATTGATATTTTCACGTCGCCGCTCGCCTCAGGGGGCAAGTTTTACCGCTTATTCCTTACACTTCCTACGTCCTAGGTCTCAAGCCTCAAGCCTTCTAACTGCCCTTGCCCAATTTCACGTTTTTTCCGTATTCTCGACGCGAGACTTTAACAGATTCAAAACCTCAGCGATGATGCGAATGGATACCAGGGCCGTACTCTTTTTTGCATTTAGGTTTTGGCCTGGGTTTCAGAAGCTTTGGCACAAAGGGGATTTCCATTCCCTGTTGGTAGCGTTGCTTTTCGGCTGGGTTTTGATGGTTGCTTGGCTTGCAACTTTCGTTTGGCCAGAGTGGCTTAGTGGATTTTTCAGCCCTGAATGGCTAGCCCAAGGAATTGTTAGCGGACTGTGGCTTGCCCTGGTTGTCGCCAGCATTCGCTCGGCAATTCACGCTGTCCTAAGCTTTTCCAGTTCCGCGGGTTCTGGGGGGGCTGCGAGACAGGAAAACCTGGAGAACGCACAAGAGCTATACCTTCAAGCGAATTATTTCGAGGCCGAACGCTTAGTACGAAAGAATTTGTCGGGGGAAGTCGAGGATGTCGAGTCGTCTCTCCTTTGGATCTCGATTCTGCGGCGAACGAGGCGAATCGCTCAGGCCCTGGAATTGATTTCAAACGTCGACAAATTGGATGCCGCCATGCCGTGGTTGGCAGAGTTGCGGTCGGAAAAAGAGCAATGCTTGCGCATCAAGATCCAAACACCCCCTGCACACGACTGACAAAAGCGGTACGATCGGATTGTTTGGAATTGCCGTCGCTTTCTGATTTGACGAAAGAGTTGGAAGTTCGAAGCACCGGAAATCGCTACTTAGCCGAAATCCAGCCATCCCTTGCACCGGCCTTACAATGCTGAGCCAAGCTATGGAGGATTGAAGCGGAAGCGACAAAATGACAGCTAGGAGTGTTTGGAACATCATTTGCATTGATCAAAAGCGATTCGATGTTACTAATTAGGAAAGACACGATCACCACCACACGAACCAGGTCTCACAGCCCGCGGTTGGTTGGTGCACAGCCACTTTGGCACAACACCCGATCGACCACGAAAGAAAGGTTTGCAAATGTACGAACGATTCACAGACCGCGCACGCAAAGTAATGCAGTTGGCAAACCAAGAAGCGCAGCGTTTTAACCACGAATACATCGGAACTGAACATATCCTGTTAGGTCTGGTGAAAGAAGGCAGCGGCGTAGCAGCCAATGTCCTCAAGAACCTGGATGTCGACCTAAGGAAGATTCGGCTCGAAGTTGAGAAGTTGGTACAGAGCGGCCCGGAAATGGTCACCATCGGCAAATTGCCACAAACGCCGCGAGCTAAAAAAGTCATCGAGTATTCGATGGAAGAAGCTCGCAATCTCAACCACAACTACGTCGGCACCGAACACATCCTGTTGGGTTTGCTTCGCGAGCAAGAAGGGGTCGCAGCTCAGGTTCTCATGAATCTGGGAATGAAGCTCGAAGATGTCCGCGAAGAAGTTCTGAATTTGCTTGGCCATGGTATGGAAAGCGCCGAAGTCGGCGAACGTGGCGGGCGCGAAGGAACGGGCGGGGCCGAACCAGGACAGCCAGCTAAGGGGGGCAAGAGCAAGACTCCCGCCCTGGATAGCTTTGGCCGTGACCTCACTGAATTGGCTCGCCAAGGAAAACTCGATCCCGTCATCGGCCGCGAACGAGAAATCGAGCGGGCCACCCAAGTGCTCTGCCGACGTACCAAGAACAATCCAGTTCTCCTCGGAGAAGCTGGCGTTGGCAAGACTGCGATCGTCGAAGGGTTTGCGCAACGCGTCATCAACGGCGAAGTCCCAGAGATCCTGGCTGACAAACGCATCGTTGTGCTCGATCTTGCAATGATGGTGGCTGGTACCAAGTACCGCGGACAATTCGAAGAGCGAATCAAGGCCGTGATGAACGAAGTTCGTCGGGCTCGCAACACCATCCTCTTTATTGACGAATTGCACACCCTGGTGGGTGCCGGTGGCGCCGAAGGGGCCATCGATGCGGCCAACGTGCTCAAGCCTGCTCTGGCTCGCGGTGAAATCCAATGCATCGGTGCTACGACCCTGGACGAGTACCGCAAGTACATCGAAAAGGACAATGCGCTGGCTCGCCGATTCCAAGAGATCATGGTTGAACCAACCGGCAAGACCGAGACGATTCAGATCCTTAAGGGACTCAAGGACCGTTACGAAGAGCATCACCGCGTTCAAATTACCGACGACGCAATCGTCGCGGCCGTAGAGATGAGCGAACGCTACATCACTGCCCGCTGCTTGCCCGATAAAGCCATCGACGTTATCGATGAGGCTGGTGCTCGGGTGCGATTGCGTACGATGAGCAAGCCACCTGATCTCAAAGACATCGATGATGAAGTCGAACGTCTCAATAAAGAAAAGGAAGACGCGGTTGCGAACCAAGATTTCGAAAAGGCAGCCAGCCTACGAGATCAAGCGGACAAACTGCGTCGCAAGAAAGAACAGATCACTCGCGATTGGCGTGAAAAGAGCCGCGAAACCGATGGGGTCGTCGACGAAGAAGTGGTTGCAGAAGTCGTCTCCAAGATGACCGGCATTCCATTGACTCGCCTCTCGACCGAAGATTCGTTGCGATTGATGAATATGGAATCTGAGCTTCACAAGCGAGTGGTTAGCCAAGAGCAAGCGGTCACCGCCGTTGCGAAAGCGGTTCGACGCAGCCGAAGCGGACTCAAAGATCCGAAACGTCCAACCGGCTGCTTCGTATTCGCTGGACCGACAGGTGTTGGAAAAACCTTGCTCGCTAAGGCGTTAGCGGAAACGTTGTTCGGAGATGCCGAGGCGCTCATTCACATCGACATGAGCGAGTACATGGAAAAGCACAACGTGAGCCGTCTCATCGGTGCACCTCCTGGTTACGTTGGCTACGAAGAAGGGGGGCAATTGACGGAAAAAATTCGCCGTCGACCCTACGCAGTAGTTCTGCTCGACGAAATCGAAAAAGCCCACCCTGATGTCTTCAACATGCTCTTGCAAGTTATGGAAGAAGGCCGTCTGACGGACAGCTTCGGTCGACAAGTGGACTTCCGAAATACCATCTTGATCTTGACCACCAACGCGGGTGCCGACGCAATCAAAAATGAGTCCGCCTTTGGTTTCACGAAACCGGACGGTGACGCATCCTACGAAAGCATGAAGTCGCGCGTGATGGATTCCATCCAACGTGTGTTCCGACCTGAGTTCCTGAATCGTCTCGATGATACGATCATCTTCCGACACCTGAACAAGGAAGATCTCAAGAAGGTTATCGACTTCGAAATGACCAAGGTCCTACAACGCTTGCACGAACGTGGCTTGGAGCTCAAGCTGACCGACGAAGCCAAAGAGTTCATCATTAAGCAAGGTTCTGACCTTGATTATGGTGCTCGTCCGCTACGCCGAGCCATTGAGCAACGCGTCGAGGATCCACTTGCAGAAGAGTTGCTGCGAGGGACTTTTGAAGGCAAGAATACCATTACGGTAGAAGCCATCAAGGATTCCGACGGCAAGATCACTCGCCTAGATTTCAAGGGCGAAGTCCGGGATCAATCCGAAACCGCCGAACCCGCCGCTGCCGCAGGTGCGTAGCGTCCCTACTTTGTTCAGAATTAGTTAATTTCAAACAGGCCGAGAAAATCTCTCGGCCTGTTTTCGTTAAATAACCCTCGTAACTAACATTACATCGACTTTACTCAACAAATTCATTGCCCGGGAGGGTGAGGCGGGTGAGGCTCCTGCCGAACTAATGCGGCGCCAAGCTCGGCGGGAGCCTCGCTCTCCCTTTGTTTCAATCGCACAAGCATCGAATGGATTTTTACAGGGGTGGCGCCCAAATCCCAGATTCCATCCCCAATCGAAGAACTCTTGCTATACTTTGCTTTCGGTTTGCCGTCCAAAAGTTGGTTGCGGCAATAGGTTTGGCATAGCCATCACTTATCCTCCTGAGGGTTTTAAGATGTTTCGACGAGTGTTTTTATCACTGACTTTGATCGCTGCCTTCGCTGCTCCATCGTTTGCTCAGACGCTGAAGGCGGACAAAGAAAAATCCAAGATCGACTTTGTAGGCAAGAAGACTGACGGAAAGCACGCTGGCGGTTTCAAGGACTTCAAGTCCGAAGTGAAATTGGACCATGAATCTCCTGAAAAGAGTTCCATCTCAATTGAAATCGCGACAGACAGCCTTTGGGCCGATGATGAAAAACTGACTGCCCACCTAAAAAATCCGGACTTCTTTGATGTTAAGAAGTATCCAACCATCAAGTTTGAGTCGACGAAAATCGAAGTCAATGAAAACAAAGCAACCATCATCGGGAAGATGACCATGTTGGACAAAACGGTCGAAATCAAAATCCCCACGACCGCGGATTTGAACGAAAAGTCGTTGACTCTCAACGCCGAATTCAAGATCGACCGTACCAAGTGGGGCATGAACTACGGCAAGGGCAAAGTCGATGACGAAGTCGAACTCAAAGTTGTTTTGATGTTCCCTCGTTAGTTCGCGTCGCAGGCTCAATGGCTGTGATTTTATGATTGTCAACGAGCGAGTTTCGTGGACGAGCGAGGCCCTTCGCTCGTGAACAAGCCAATATTGTGGACGAGCGAGGCCCTTCGCTCGTGGAATTCCAACCAAACCTGAGCGAGGGCCTCGCTCAGCCACAAAGCTATGACATTCCCAGATTTTCAATTGCCGCCATCGCTTTCTACTGCGATGGATGGCAGAGTGGCATTCGCACTCTCTTTAGCAGTCGCCGCCAGTCGCGAAACCTTAAAATTCTTTCGGACTAACGAATTCCAGGTCGAGCGAAAAAGCGATCGATCTCCGGTAACCCGAGCCGACAAACAAGCCGAACAAGTTGTTCGCGCCATGGTGACCCAGTCCTTTCCGTCCGACTCGATCCTCGGTGAAGAGTTTGGTAGCCTGCCTGGACAATCTGAGTTTGAGTGGATCATCGATCCCATCGACGGGACGAAGAGCTTTATTTCCGGTGTTCCACTCTACTCCACGTTAGTGGGCATGACCGTGGCTGGCCAGCCTCAGATCGGTGTGATTACCATTCCTGCGTTGGGTGAAATCATCATCGCAGCCAAAGGCTTGGGTGCTTGGTATGGTCAGTCCATGACACAACAGTCGGGCGTGCCTTTGGCTCGCACGTTTGTCTCGAAGCAAAATCGACTCGAAGATGGTTTATTGGTCACTTCGCAGGTGGATAACTTTTCCCATCGCAAGGCCGAGTCTGCTTACCGCGAACTAGAGGCTGCAGCGTATGTTTCCAGGACCTGGGGTGACGGCTATGGCTACCTGCTCGTTGCAACGGGTAGAGCCGAAGTGATGGTCGATCCGATTGTAAACCCATGGGATGTCGCAGCTGTCGCTCCTGTGATCGAGGAAGCGGGCGGCAGATTTTCTTCGTGGGCTGGAGAGTTTGATATCCGGGCTGGCCATTGTGTCGGAAGCAATGGTTTAGTCCATGAACAAGTGCTTTCCCGATTGCGACCATTCTCGACGTGAATAGCGACCTCAAATCGTTTAACTGAGTCTAAGGCAAAGGTTGTTGGCAGACTACAGTAGCCTGCGACTCGGGGTAAACAAAGGAAATTCACAAAGGTGAAAACAATGGAAAATCCAACTGCTAGTTCGGCTCAACAAATTGCGTCTACGACACGACCCATTCGGATTTGGCCGATGGTCGTGCTCGCGGTCACAGGTTTGACCTGCATGACCGTGCCAACCCTTCTTGGTATGGCGGATTCCTTTCGCTTCATGACGCTTGCATTCGGAGCCGCATTGCATTTGCTGCTGTTAGCGATCTGGGTCCTTTTTGGATCTAGGGCACCTTGGTCCGACCGCGCCTTATTCCTGATCCTCGGCATCATCGGATTGGTCGTTGTCTTTACGATGCAGGACAAGTCGTTAGGAATCATGGTTCTCTTGTTCGGTACTCCCATCGCCGCAACTTGCCTTGCCTTAACGCTCTTTGGAACACGTAGCACACCATGGCCGAAGCGAAAGTGGATCGCCTACGCTGCGTGGTTTGTGCCGTTGTCGTTGTGGCTTTTGGCTGGCGTTGACGGAATGATGGCCAGCTTTGCACCGGAACTCAGATGGCGCTGGCAGCCCAACGCCGAAGCGAGGGCCGAACTGCGACGCAACAAGGAAGTCAATAAACCGAAAATCGAATTGCGATCCGTCCAACTGAAGGAGGGAGATTGGCCTCGGTTTCGTGGTACACAAAGCGACGGCAATGCGAACGACCTCGGACTCACTTTGTCCGAAAAGACCACTGCAAAGTTGGTTTGGAAGCAGCCGGTTGGTTTCGCTTGGTCAAGTATGATTGTCGTCGATGGCTTGCTCTTCACGCAGGAGCAGCGAGGTCCGCAGGAAGCAGTCGTGTGCCTCGATGCGGCGACGGGCGCTGAGGTCTGGTCCTATACCTACGATGCTCGGTACGAGGATAAGACTCAAGCGTCAGGCACTGGCCCTCGAAGCACCCCTACTTTTCACGAGGGCAAAATCTATTCTGTTGGCGGAACAGGAATCGTCACCTGCTTGAAAGCCGACGATGGAAATCTGATTTGGAAACGCAACTTGAGCGAGGATTGTGCCACACCGATGGCGATGTGGGGATTTTCAACGTCCCCCTGCTTGCAGGCGGACAACTGCTTTCTACTGGGTGGTGGTAACTCGCCAGATTCGAAAGATTCTATTTGTTACGACGCGAATACGGGCGAGATTCGATGGGCGGCCGAGGGGAGTGGCGAAACGTACAGCTCTCCGCAATTAGTCGAACTCTGCAATGATCAACAGGTCGTTCTCTCGGTTGGTCCAAACACCATCGGTCGCGGCGTTATGGATGGCAAAGAACGCTGGCGAATCAACAGTGGTGGTATGGGAAATACCATGTTGCAGCCTATCCGATTTGGCAAAGACCAGATGTTGATTGCCAGTGGCGAAGGGGACGGAACTAGCCTCGTGGAAATCAAGCATACGGACGAGAATTGGCAAGCGACTAAGAAATGGTCGAGCGCTAGGCTTCGTCCCGACTTTAATGACGTGGTGGTGGTCGACTCGATGATCTTAGGACTGACCAAAGGGCTGCTCACGTGTGTGGATTCCGCTACCGGAGAAATGCTTTGGAAAAAATTCCGATTCGGCAGTGGTCAGTTAATAGCCCTGCCAAATCAAAACTGCGTCCTCGTTTTGAGCGAAGCAGGTGAATTGAGCTTAATTCGAGTAGGCCCCAAAGAACCAACTCTTTTGCATGCATGGCAGGGAATTCAGGGCAAAACCTGGAATCATCCCGTCTTGGTGAAAAATCGCATCTACTGTCGAAGCGCTGAGGAAATCGCCTGCTACGCACTCGAATAATTGATATACTTTGTAAAAACACTCCTCGAACTCGGTATGTCACCTCTCGGAATTTGAATGCAGCAAAAAGTCTTTGAACATCGTTTATCCAACGGGATGGTCGTACTTGGCGAGCCAATGCCGTGGTTGGAGTCGGTGGCTTTTACGCTGCTGTTACCTGCTGGCACACGAAATGAACCTAGCGACCGGCTAGGTCTAGCTGGAATGACTTTGGAGATGGCCCAACGAGGGGCTGGCCCTTACAGCAGTCGCGACCTGGTTGAACGATTGGATTTTTTAGGGGTCGATCGCTCCAACAATGTGACCACATTTCACACTTCCATGAGCATGGCCGCCATGTCGAGAGTGCTTGAACCGACGCTTGAGGTTGCGGCCGCCATCGTCCTAGAACCGCACTTTCCAAAGGATGAACTCGAGGAAGCACGGCAGTCCGGGTTGCTAGAGCTGGCCTCGATCGACGACGACCCTGCCCAAAAGTGTTTTAAAGAATTAAAACGGCTTCGGTTTGGTGAAGTCTTTGGACGCTCCTCGCTCGGCAGTGAATCAGGGCTCACAGAAACGACTCTCGAGGACTGCAAGGAATTCCACCGAAAACACTACAATCCAGATCGTGCCATCATCAGCCTGGCCGGGAACTTTGACTGGGATCGATTCTTAGTCATTGCGGACAAGCTTTTTGGTAGTTGGAAAGGACCAGCCTACGTTGGACCGACGAGCGTCCATTCGATCCCTGGTAACTCGCATTTGCAACATGACAGTCAACAGACGCACATCGCGCTAGCATACGACGCCGTGCCATACAATCATCCTGAGTACTATCAAGGGCGCGGATTGGTTGGCATTTTGAGCGACGGCATGAGTTCTCGATTGTTTGCGGAAGTGCGAGAGAAGCGAGGCTTAGTCTACTCCGTTTCGGCGTCCGCCCATTCGCTGCATGATTGCGGTAGCGTACTCTGCTACGCAGGCACGACGGCACCGCGAGCCCAGGAAACGCTGGATGTCACTGTGCAGACGATTCGGTCGCTGGAAAATGGCATTGACCCCGCCGAGTTGAAGAGACTTAAGGCACGCGTGCGTACTTCCTTGGTGATGGAACAAGAGAGCAGTTCGTCACGCAGTTCACAAATGGCCCATGATTGGGCTTACCTCGGGCGCGTTCCATCGCGCCAAGAATTGTTGCAAACCATCGAAGCGTTGACCTGCGAGAGTTTGCTCAATCACTATCGAAATCATCCCCCGCGTCGCTGGTCCTTGGTGACCATTGGGCCCGATCCTTTGGAGTTCTCTGATGCAGTTTCTTAGCGAAAAACTTGCCAACGGATTGGAAGTGATCGCGGAGGTTAATCCAGAAGCGTTTAGCCTATCGCTCGGTTACTTCGTCAAAACAGGTTCACGCGACGAATCGCCTGAGATGGCTGGCGTCAGTCACTTCCTTGAGCACATGATGTTCAAGGGGACAGCTCGACGTACCGCGGAAGATGTGAATCAGGAATTGGATGACCTCGGCTCGCAGTCCAACGCGTACACCAGCGAGGAGCAAACGGTCTACTACATGAGTGTCTTGCCAGAGTTTCAGCATGCAGCTTTGGACCTACTGAGCGACATGATGCGACCGGCTCTACGCGATGAAGATTTTCAAACAGAACGCCAAGTCATTTTGGAGGAAATCGCCATGTATGACGATCAGCCACCTTATGGCGCCATGGAAAGGGCTGCAGAAGCCTATTTTCGCGACCATCCCTTGGCGCGACGTGTGCTTGGTACTCGCGAAACCGTCAGCGCGCTTGAGCCAGAAGCGATGCGAGCATACCACTTAGCACGCTATGCTCCCGACAATTTGACTTTAGTCGCTTCTGGAGCCGTTGACTTCGATCAATTGCTCAAATCCGCGGAAGCGATGACGAGCCATTGGAAGCCATCGCAAGCCAAACGACAGTTGGTAACACCGACTTTTTGCACCGATCAGCTTTCCATGGTTCACCCTCCGGCGACCCAGCAATACACACTGCAATATTCGCCTGGGCCAAGCTACTGCGATGACGCTCGTTACATCGCCCGCATATTGGGGACGATACTTGGAGACGATTCAGGCAGTCGCCTCTTCTGGGAGTTGGTTGATACTGGGATGGCAGAAACCGCCGCCACGTTTACACAAGAGTTTCAAGAGTGCGGTTTATTCTGCACCTTTCTCGCGTGTGCTCCCGAGCAGCATGATGAGAATTGGGAGATCATTCAGGAGGTCCTCGGTCAAGGTCGTAAAGTACCCATTACCGCACTCGAATTGGAACTTGCCAAGAACAAGATATGTTCGGGTATGATTCTAGGGTCCGAGCGCCCAAGCAATCGATTGTTCTCCATCGGAAATGCATGGACGATCCGACGAAAATACGAGACGATTCATGAGGCTTCGGAACACTATCGTCAGGTGACGCAAGACGAAGTCCAATGTGCGTTCGAAGCGTTAGCAGACAGAACCAGCGTTACTGTCAGCGTCGGACCAGAGGCAGAATAGCTGATCGCATTGTCGCCTTTCGCTGCTAGGCTGTGATTGTGGACGAGCGAGGCCCTTCGCTCGTTGGGTGCCTGCAAAACCTGAGCGAGGGCCTCGCTCAGCCACAAACAATGGATACTCTGATACAAGTATGTTTCGCTCCGCAAAAGTGCACTTCCCTAACGCACTTTTGCGGAGCAAAAGGCGACAATGAAGCAGAGCAGAAACCATGATAAAAACACTACTCTTCGTCCTCTTGTTTGAAACGGCACACTACATATTTTCCGATCCATTGGAAACTCGCCAATTCAATCTCGCCGTCAGTCTCGAGCTTACGTCAGAGACGTCCGCCAACGCCAGCGTTGGCGACTTGGACGGCGATGGCGACCTGGATATCGTTTTGGCAAAAGGCCGGCATTGGCCCTTGCATAATCGCGTTTTATTGAACGACGGTAGCGGCAAATTTACGCAGCCACGCAATCTTGGCGACGAGCCAGACCGAACGTATTCGACCGTTCTGGCCGATTTGGACAAGGACGGCGATCTGGATATCGTGGTCAGCAACGATAGTCCAGACAAGAAGCTCATCTATCTAAACGATGGGAAGGCAAAATTCGTTGTGTCTGGCACATGGGGCAGCCCGAAATGGAACACTCGCAACGCTTCGGTTGCGGACTTGAATGGCGACGGCTTTCTGGATTTGATTGCAGCCAACCGAAACAGCCCTAGCTACGTTTGCTTGAACGACAGCCAGGGAAATTTTAAGGAGACGGACTTTTTGAAAATTCCGTCCGAGTCTGCGACGACCATCGTGCCCGCCGATTTCAACGGAGACGGATTCATTGATCTTGCTATTCCTCATCGAGACGGTGGCCAAAGCACCATCTATTTTAACGACGGCAAGGCAAGATTTACGGAGACGAAGCCGTTCGGTCCAGCCAAAACCTTTTCTCGGGCTGCCGCAGCAGGCGATTTGAATAGCGATGGGTACGTTGACTTGGTGGTAGGAGACGAACGACGAGGTGCGTTCGTCTATCTGAACAATGGACATGGGGAATTCGGCGAAGGCATGCCGATCGGGGACAAATCCTCTGCGCCGGGCTCGATTGCAATCGGGGAGATGAACCGTGACGGAATGCTTGACATTGTCATAGGCTACACCTTAGCACCCAGTGCCGTTTTCTTTAACAAAAGCAAAGGCACTGATTTTCAGCAGGTGCGATTCGGTGACGGCAAAGGTGCAGTCTACGGAATTGCTTTGGGGGATTTGAACGACGATCAGTATCCCGATATCGTTGTTGCCCGAAGCGAAGCACCCAACACGGTTTACTTCAGTAGCAAATAGTGGCCGATCGTAGGCGACATCGCTCCGCGACTCGCAGTCAGTGTACTTTCCAACCCATTGTCCCGTCCCATCCATTTGCGTCTACCGATTACATTGCAGAGCGAAGCGAACCATGTCTTGACTGTCCCCTGCCACTTGCCGACACATTTACCGAGGAATTTTTCAGGCTCGAGCATCTTCTGTCGCATTCCGGCAAAGCGCTGTATTGGGATTGTGTCTTTGCAATGCCGCCGAGTTTTACTCGGGGGATGGTTACCATCTCTCTAGTTAGAAACGGTGGTCAGCACCCCTGGCATAAAGCCAGCGGCATGCTCGAACAAAGCGGCTTTGCGCTTCTCAAGCATCGTAGCACGCCAAACCTGTTGAGATCATCGTGCTCAAGGCCCAAGAGCGCTTCTGCGAAAATCGATAGTGAATCTGTGGTCATATGAACGGAATGCTACCGTTTTGCGTCCTGGGCCGTTTGCACTCCAACCAAAACAATGGCGCAACGCTGTCAGCTACCAGGAGGAACGACCCGTGGTCACCGAGCAGCCCAGTACACGAATCACACAAGTAAAAAACGGACGATGGGCTGCTTCGTGTGCAGTACCATTGTTCCGCTTGTTTTGGGTCAGCGTTTCCGATGTCAGGATCACGAAACAGTCATTCTACGATTCCGATCGACCGCCTGCAATCATGGGCCAGTTTTGCGTGGATGCATGATAATGCAATCCACGACTTGCCAATCGACGCTGGAAGAGAACCGCGGTCGCCAATCCACCGCCTGCGTCGTCAATGCAATGCCCCCGAGTTCAACTCGGGGGATCGTTACCATCTCTCTAGAAATGGTGGTCACCACCCCTGGCATGAAGCCAAGGGCATGATCGGCATCGCCGCTCCGCGGATATTAAACTCGCCAGTCACGACTTGCTTATCAACGGCCTGTGTCTCTATCGACAAAGTACGTTTGCGAAAGTGTGTTTGGTCTTCGTGACGATCGGAGTACTAACAAGCGGAACGACCCCATGGACCGATCCCGAGCAGGTGACTCAACGCAAGTCAGAACGGTCGATCGAGGGCTTCGCGTCCAATGGTTTGTTCTGTCGCTGCTGCGGCGTAATAGTCGAATAGAATTCGATTGCTTACATCGCCAGATACATTCACGCATTTTGTCAACTTCCAGGTTGTTCTGAATTCGAACGAAAGGTGCCAACCGTTCGCGCCAATTTCGTTTACATCGTAGATCATCATCGATCCGCACGTGTTCGTTCGGGTTCCGCCGGAGTACCAGCAATACAACCCGCGTCGATAGATTCTCTGAAATTCGTCGCCGCTCTTCTTCGCATGTAAGACACATTGATTATCAACACTGCAATCCCATTCGTCATTGTGCCGCGTAAAGTAGTAGAACCTTTTGACTCGAGATGGCGAAAATGGAGGCATTGGCATCCTCCGCCGTTCTACATCAGACACGTCTGCGTGTACGCCAATCGCCCCAAGTAGTTTGCCTCGAAACCCAAGCCACTTTGCGCCAAACCAATGATCGATTCGAATCACAAAAACTGTTGGCGGAGAGAAGAGCGTTACATAATAGTCAACAAAGGCTTCGACGATTTGAACAAAGCGAGTGTCCTCATCATCGTCATCGGCGTTTAATGAGATCTTTTTCATCATTGGATGACAGACAGAACAATAGATTCTCCCCACCTGCGTTGAGGGCGAAACCATATTCTACGCGAGTGAGCTGAGCCAGAATAGACGGAAACCACGGCTGAGCCGTGCTAAATACCGCGACAAAAAACCGCGCAGGGTTAAGCTTACAACAAAATCTTAATCGTGGAAAGTTAACCGAACGAATGCATTTTTGCAAACTGAATTAAATCTGCTAATTTTATAGCAAGAGGAAAACATGAGTCTGGATCGCGTGTTTCCAAAACCAAGCTCTCTCTGCATTTCTGTTTTACTTTCAAGACACAGCCGACGAACGTCAATGTAGTAGGAGCATTTCATGTGACGTTCACCAGGAATCATTTTAAATTCACTCCAGCGGACGGCACGACGGAGCGTGCCTGCTACTTTTGTCGGCTGTGTCGTGCGACGGAATGCACGCAACTGCCACTCGTTTTGACTATGGACGAGATTAGGGCGTTACTCCTTGAGTTCTTGGGGAGATATGAGGTAATGGCTCGCTTGTGCCGTGAGTGGAAGAGGCAAAGAAGTTGCACAAGCGAGACGCGAGACGTTCGAGACATCGCGTTGGCTCCGACAGGGTGATCTAAAAGCTGGGATGAATCCCAGCACTCCAAAAAGTTCGCGACACTGGTGGCATTTTAGTTCGCATTACCGGATCAGTCGTTCTGAGAGTCCCTTTTCTCGCTGCTTGGCGACGGCCGTTCCAGTGGCACCGCCCGCAGCTCTTCCGGCTACCGCCAGTACGGGTTTGAAATAGAAAGGTAAGTAAGCGAAGCCGGGGATTAGCGAGGTGGCTTGTGATACTGTGTCTCCACCTAGTTGTGCGTAAACTTGAGGCAGCAATTCCTTTTCAATGGGCCAGTTTTCTTTCATTCGGGCATAGGTCAAAACGTCGCTGGCGACGGAAGTGTCTCGAACAAGTGGAAAGATCGGTAACCAATTGGAAGCGATATAGGTTCCGGGGTAACGTTGGTCGTATAGTTTTTTCACGTATCCCGCTCGAAGCAGGGAGTTCGCTGGTGACGTCGAATTGATCGAAAGCGTGTTGGTAAACCCATTGTACGAGTCCATGCCGATGGCTCGCCCTGGAAGAACGCAGTAGCCAAGGTGGTATAACGTCCCGCCAGTGTACTTCCAAAAGGGAGAAATGCGCTGATTGTTGACCAGTCGGTTCCATTGTTGGTCGGGATTGTATTCCCGCACATCGACGTACACACCCTTGAGGCCATTGTCATCAAGGTAGTCGGTTGCGGATTGAACGGCTTTCAGTCGTAGATCGCTTGGATCGGCCTCTGGCTTCAATGGCGGAAACCACTGCCGAAAGATTTTTTTTGGGTATTGAACTGTGCGTTCGATGAAATCGATGCGTGGATGGTCCCCTCCGATAGTGATGAGATTCGGTGTGCGCGGCAGGGTTGCAAGCAGATCCTGATTGGCGATCCCGTATCGATAGGATTTCTGAATGCAGCCAGTCAAAAGCGCGAGACCTGCCATCGCCAAGCATATCCATTTCCTCGCTTGCACACAGGCGTTCATTCCGTTGATTTCTCGCGTCAAATCGAAAATGCTCGTCGAGGAGAGGGCGGTTCCGGCGATTTGGGCAATCGGATTTCGACCGTGCATCCTGCATTTGGAGTGCTTTGAATCCAAACCAAGCCGCAATGAGCATCTATGGTTCGACGAACATTTGCAAGAGAGATTCCTAGGCCTCGACCATGTTCGCGACCGCTGTAGTACAAATCCCATGCGCGTTCGGTTGCTTCGCTGGACATGCCTGGGCCGGTATCGCGTACTGCGATTCGGATGCGGGAAACGGGTTCCACGTGCGCCTTGGGAATCGGATCGGATGGACCATAGTCGGGATGATCCGCATTTACTTCCTCGCAAATGATTTCAATGCGATCCTTCGGTCGACATGCCTGCATTGCGTTTTGCAAAAGGCTGCAGATGACTTCTAGGATTGCCGCTCGTTCAACCGAGCTGTAAAGCGGCTTCGGTGATTTTCGAAGAACGCATTGCATTTGGGCGTTCGACCACAGTGTCTCTTGAATAGTCATCGCTTGTTGGACGATGGCGATCAGGTCCTCGACGCGCGGTTGGATGGAACGCGGTTGCACGACACGCATCATCTCGGCTAGCATTTCATGGGCCCGCATGGACTGATCGACGATCGTGGCCAGCGACCGCCTATCCGATTCCGAGGCGGCCGTTGGGATCAATTGCTGGGCTCGAGCAACAATGTTGGCGAGTGGGTTATTGATCTCGTGTGTTAGACCGTAGGCAAATTGGTAAATCGCCCTTTGGCTAGCGTTTTCGACCGCTTGCTCAAACTGCGTGTTTTGGCTGATGGAAGCGATCACAGCGTGGAGAGCGTGGAGCAAGATTTGTTTTGCTTGTTCGTCGGCATCCGAAACGCTTCGCGCTCGAACCGAAAGTTGATCTCGATGCAATTGACTCAAAAGGGACTGAAGTCTTGGTAGAAGGCCGCCAACTTCGGTGGATAAATTTCCGGCCTCTTCAAAACTGTCGAGTGCGCACTCCATCATTTCGTTGATCGATACGTTTTCGTCAGCGTTGCGCGACCACGTTCGAAGTTGTAACGCGATGGCCATCAGTTTGCACGCGAAGGTCGTCGCCAATTCAGCGGAGATGAAATTGGAAGTTGTTTCTAGCCGATGTGCTCCGTTCTCAAGTCGACCTTCCTTTTCATCCTCCACATCGTAATGTTCGATACTCGTATCCACCGGAGCGATCGTAAGAACGGTTTTCTTGGTCAACCTAGCGGTTCGTTTGGAAGGAGCACGTTCTGTATCCGCGGTGGTTTTGGCGTCGATGTTTTTTGGAGATTTTTTCACGGCAGCGTAAACTCTAGGCGACAGAGCAAGAGGCAGTTGAACCCCTTCAGTCTAGTCGTTTTTGAAACGCGTAGACAGGTGACCTAAAACGAACATAGCCATCGCGAATGGATGGCTATGAATCACGCACGAATGGTTTGCCATTCGAAATTCTTCTGCTAGGCCCTGACGTCAAGCCAGGGATAATTACCCTCAATTCTGAGGGATGGTAAATATCCCCCGAGATACATTCGGGGGCCTTACGCACTTTTGCGGAGCCAAAGGCGACAATTGCGAGTTAAATTGCGACAGGCCGATCGATTTCCAACAGATCGCAGGCGCGATCGAGGAGGCGATCGGTTGTGAATGGCTTCTGCATGAAGTCGTTTGCACCTGCGGCACGCAAGTCCGAAACTTTGTCCTGCTCGACCATGCCTGAAATGCAAAGGATTTTGACAGAATCCATGGTGCGGTCGCCGCGGACTCTTTGGCAAACCTCTCGTCCGTTGATATCTGGGAGCATCACGTCCAGAATCACGATATCCGGACGAAATTCTTTGACTTGCATCCCTGCGTCGAAACCATTGTTGGCGGTGCGGATGTCGAATCTGCCGTCGCGTTCAAAGGTGTCGTACATGAGATCCACCAGATCTTGATCGTCATCGACAATCAGAAGTTTCTTTTTTCCGCTTTCCAGGGCATCGGTGGGGATTCCGTTGTCTTTCATGAAGACGAACAGTAGGTCGCGGGGGATTCGGCGAAATCGACTACCGGGAACGCGAAATCCTTTCAGCGATCCGTTATCGAAACAACGAATAATCGTTTGTTGGCTCACCTTGCAAATTTTGGCGGCTTCGCCAGTCGTAAAAACAGTTTTTGTGCTCGACATTGGGGGAATCATCCTTCCTGAATGTTCGTTGCAATGTTGACGACGGGTCGCCAAACTCGCACGCTCGGTCTATCCTGTGACAGTAACCACGTCTGCCGACTTTACCGAACCTGCCGTGGTTGATGCGGAGGATATCGAAGTTGCGCAAGCGGGGTCAAGATGGATTTCAAGACAAGTAGTTCACATGGACCAAGTAATCTGCGCAATTAGGGGTTCAGGTAAGGAATACGCATAGCCGGGCAAGCTGGGAGCAGGTACTAAATTCACCTAAAGAGCAAGGAAATTGACATGTCGGAATTGGGTTTGTGCCGTTGGGGCATTTTGTCGACCGCAGCTATTGCTAGAAAAAATTGGCGTGCAATCGCACAGACCAGGACTGGAACTTTGGTTGCGGTGGCAAGTCGACGGGTCGAAGCGGCCAGAGCTTTTGTGAGTGAATGCCAAGCGCACACAGCCCAACGCCACATTCCCGATTGCGTAGAGGGTTACCAAGCTTTGCTGGATCGCAATGACATTGATGCGGTCTACATTCCACTTCCGACCGGATTGCGCAAAGAGTGGATTATTGCAGCGGCGGAACGAGGCAAGCATGTACTCGCCGAGAAACCCGCTGCCTTGTCCGCATTGGATTTGGAGGAGATCCTGACAGTTTGCAAACGCAACAACGTCCAGTTCATGGATGGGGTCATGTTCATGCATAGCGCTCGACTTCCTTTGCTACGTCAACGACTCGACGATGGAGTATCGATCGGAGCGATGCGTCGGATTGCATGTCACTTCTCGTTTCTTGGAGACGATAGCTTTTCGCAGAAGAACATACGGGTAGACAGCCAATTGGAACCCTTCGGATGTTTGGGGGATTTGGGTTGGTACTGCATTCGCTTTCTACTATGGGCAAACCAGTGGCAAGTTCCAACGCAAATGACGGGCAAGTGCATTTCAGGAATGCGAGGAGAAAAAAGCCAGACCGAGGTTCCCGCCGAGTTTTCGGCTGAGTTGCTATTTCCAGGCGGTTCAACAGGCAGTTTTTACTGTTCCTTTATTACCGGAAACCAGCAGTGGGCGCACGTTAGCGGAACCAAGGGGAATGCGTTCATGCCTGACTTTGTATTGCCACATTTTGGTTGTGAAGTCTCATTCGATATCGAGAAACCAACGTTCGTTGTCAATGGTTGTGACTTTCACATGCAAGAACATACGCGCCGCCACATCGTAGAGGAATACGCCAGCGGTCACGCACCGGCCCAAGAAATCAACATGTTCGAGACGTTCAACAAGATTGTGCTGGAACGAAAACCCGATCCGTTTTGGGGGGATATTTCTTTGTCAACGCAACGTGTATTGGATCAGTTGTTCGCAGCGTCAAGCTAGATACTTTTCTTGGCACTAACGACGAGTGTTCAGTGTTCAGTGTTCAGTGTTCAGTGTTCCCGGAGAGTTCGAGTTCCACCGGTCAAAGATGCGGAACCGAATGAAATCACCTGCAAAGGCATTTGCCATAAGTAAATGCATGGAAGTAACTTATCGCACATGAACAGATTTGGAGACGAAACCCATCTCGTTACCAAGTCTATCGTCCCATGATACTCAGTTTTCCGTGATCCATTTTCGGTGGGAGTGGCTATGGCTTATCAGTCTTTTGAGGAACTGGTTGTTTGGAAGCGAGCTTGTCTGTTGGCAGTTGGTATCTATGAGCTGTTGAAAGACAGCCGCGACTTTGCGTTGAGAGACCAAATGCAGCGTGCGTCGGTTTCAATAGCTTCGAACATTGCTGAGGGGAGCGAGCGGGGCGGAAAAGATTTCGCACGGTTCTTGCGAATTGCACAAGGCTCGTCTGCCGAACTTCGTACGCAAGTCTATATCGCTGCAAAGATTGGATTAGTACCCGCTTCGAAATGTACAGAAATCGTCGACGAACTAAAGCAGTTATCCAAGATGCTCTCAGCTCTAAGAAAATCCATCCGCCCAATAACTGCGACTGAAAACCGAAAACCGAAAACCGAAAACCGAACACTGAACACTGAACACTGAACACTGAACACTGAACACTGAACACTGAACACTGA
>JANMLD010000464.1:0-1908 GCA_031372345.1 Pirellula sp. | reverse complement strand
ATGCGGGGGAAGATTTTATTGCCAAACCCCGCAAACACGACCGGTTCCAGTTTCCATCGGGGACCGAACTGGCATTGCTTCGCCGAGCCGTTGCGGCAAATCACATCGGAGAATTGAAAGTGACAAATGTCGTAGAGAGCCTTCAATTACTGGTGACACCGCTGCCGGAAGAGAAATCCGATGCGCGATTCAAGTTTGTGCTTGATCGGTCAGCTCTACTTGCTGGCGAACCTGGGCTAAAACCGCTGGAGTTGAATTCGACGGTCGATGCCTTCAGCTTTGAATCGACCGGGCAATGGCTCATGCGGTCCCAACACGACGCGGATGGAGAGCTTCTGGTGCTTGGCCGGGGCAAAGGGCATGTCGGCGTGCCCTCCATGGACCATTGTGTCGCATGCCATGGAGTTCGGAATACCAATTTCTCCGCGAATTTCAGCCCTTTCTCGGTCCATCCCACGACCAACGCCAAGTTAGTTCGTGAGTTGGAAGTGAGCAAGGTAGAATCGGACGCGTGGCAAGAGTATTTGCAGCTCCGTGAAAAACCGTAATGCAGGGCCGTCATGCGATCTCAGCCACGATTAGCGAAAACTCAGTTGTGCGATAGATATCGAAATGTTGGGCACCTTCTGGATCGTCGTTTCTTGGCCCCTGAATTCAAGGTCAGTCATTTTTAGGCTCTACGTTCCTCGGACCATCATTCCTTGGTCCATCATTCCTTGGTCCATCATTCCTCGGTCCATCATTCCTTTGATTCTGAAACTGTTGCTCGAAAGAGGCTCTTGTCGCTGGTGGACCTTGCATTCGTTGCCCATCTCCTATAGGCCCGTCTGCTCTAGGCCCGTTATTTCTCGGCCCGTTATTTCTCGGCCCTTCATTTCTCCGCCCTTCACTTCTCGGTCCATCACTTCTCGGTCCATCATTTCTCGGTCCATCATTTCTCGGTCCGTCGTTTCTCGGACCATCGTTTCTCGGACCATCGTTTCTCGGTCCGTCGTTTCTCGGTCCGTCGTTTCTCGGACCGAAGCTACGGGGGCCTCGATTATCTTGATTTTGAGGTTGCATTCCCCCATTGTTCGGTGGTGACGGCATCCGCATTTCCGACCCAAACGAGTGGTTGAAGTTTTGAGGTCCGAACTTCGGTGGCATTGGTGGCATCATGGGTTGGAATGCCTGCTCGGGTCGCTTTCGGTCTTGCTCCATGTCCTCGCGCATCATGGTTTCCATGGATTTCAGCGTTCGGTTCATGTTCCGGAGCAGCTCAAGGACTTCGGGATGGACAGGTACAGCGTGAGCTTGTTCACGCTGCTCAGGTTGCGATTTCCTAGATTTCTGGCTTTTTTTGTCTTTTTTGGCTCTGTGGTTATCGCGAGACTTTTCGCGGCGATCATCGTCGTCGTCCTTGTCTTCCATTAGGAAGCTAACCAATTGACCTGCTATGGGTGTTTTGCTTTCGAACCTCCAGTCGACGTTTCCAGCCGTCGAGTGCGGAATCGGCGATTCTTGCGAGTGCAAATTGGGGGAGATTAAGCTTGCTAGCACCAGGGTGGCGGTGCCAAGCGAGAAGATTCGTTTCGTTGTTTGCATGGAGAACTCCAGAGAGAATGGGAGATTTCGGTTGATCTCCGTATGGTAGTGCATTGGCTTGCGGATTTGTATGCCGAATAATTGCCGTATCACTTGACAGCACTTGCCAGTCTAGGTTACACTCGTGACCCCAACTGAACAGCAGTTTGCGGCAGAGGCGCACTTGAGAGAGTGCCTGGAGCTTGCGAAACGTTGGTCGGTGGAACTGATCTTTGACAATCTGGTGGATGAGTTTTTAAATTGATGTTTATAGCAAACGTCGATTACCTGATGAGTTTTATGATTGAAAATTTAGGTGACCAAATGACCAAGGTCACCGACCGG
>JANMLD010000450.1:0-38388 GCA_031372345.1 Pirellula sp. | reverse complement strand
CCCCCGGCCCAGTTGTTGGTGTGGCGTCACGAAGTGATCCAACGGCTAGGGAACGCCGGAGTCCTGAATGTCGACGCTTTCCCAGACATGTTGACGACCCCGCTCATCAACCGCTACTTGGAAGTCAAGGCAAAGCATCTGCTGTAGTGTAGCACGGCACTCCGTGCCGTGATTTTTCGCCTGTCAAGGAGTTAATGCCCCCCGAGTTTATCTCGAGTTTATCTCGGGGGATATTTACCATAACTCTATCTAGAACATTCCAAATCCCGCAGGCTCGTCCTGCGGATCGTTCGGCGTTTCGCTACACGCTGAACGCAGCCCCTTTCTGTCGCTGGGCCGCTGGATTTGCCTTCAGAAAATCCGGCGGCCCAGCGAGGTTCGCGGAGGATCGTTTTGATAGCGAAAAACCGAAACTTCCGCAGGGTAAACCTGCGGGATTCAATGTGCAACGCGGCTTGGGTATTCTGTCTGGAAGTGCGCGATCTTGCCCTCTCAGGCTGCCAAACTCCGTGCCACGGCACTCGCCCCTCTTTCCAGGCGAGGATGGTGTTACAATAGTGCAAATCCCAATTCGTTTGACCCTTCCTTGCCCCTCTTACAAGGATTCGACCATGAAAAGCTTTTTGAACGCAATCGTTCTTGGTTTGGCATTGTTCACCAGTTCGTTCGCAGCCGACTTTCCGCCCGGTTTTCAACGCCTATCGATCGGTGACAAAGCCCCAGATTTTTCGCTTCCAGGGATCGATGGTCGCGCCTGGGGACTTAGCGATTTCAAAGACGCCGAAGTCCTACTCGTCTATTTCACTTCCAACCATTGTCCCGTTTGCCATGCCCAAGATCCGCGACTGCTAACTCTCTTAAAGGAGCTAACCGGAAAGAGTCTGGCTGTCGTCGCCATCAATCCCAATTCAGGCGATGGACTTCGGCCAGATGAACTGGGATACTCCAAATACGATGACAGTTTCGAGCACATGAAACTCTATGCCAAGGATGAAGGCTTTACGTTCCCGTACCTCTATGACGGCGAGACCCAGGCCGTCGCCAAGAAATTTGGCTGTCTCGCTACGCCGCATGTTTTTGTTTTCGATCGTTCGCGAGCACTTAGATACCAAGGTTGGCTTGACGATTCCCGATTTCCAGATGCCACGACCGTTAAACGACAGGACACAAAGGAAGCCATCCTGGCTTTGCTCGATGGCAAGCAGGTACCCGTGTCCGAAACCAAACCCTTTGGTTGTTCGACCAAATGGCGAGAGAAGATTGCTGATGTCGGCAAGGACAATGAGAACTGGGAGCGCGCTGAAGTCACGTTGGATAAGATCGACGCTGCAGGAATTGCAACCTTGGTTAAGAACGACACGAGCAAGTATCGGTTGTTCAACGTTTGGTCGACAACCTGCGGACCGTGTCTGGTTGAGTTTCCTGGTCTGGTTCGAGTTTCGCGTCGAATGGGATTGCGAGACTTTGAATTGATCACGCTGAGTACCGATTTGCCGAGCGATAGCGAACGAGTCCTTGCGTTTCTTGACAAGAAGCGGGCTTCGCTGCCAAAGAAACTGAAACAATCGTTAGAAAAAGAAGGACGCAAATCGAACAACTATCTCTATACCGAAGCGAGTATGGATAGCCTGATCAAAGCCTTGGATCCGGAGTGGACGGGACCTCAGCCGCATACTCTGTTAGTCGCCCCGGGTGGTAAGGTTGCATTCCGTCACACAGGCGAAATCGGTGAAGAAGAATTGCTCGATAAGATTCTTGAGGTTATGGGCACTGGCTACAGACCTTGATGTCCAACTCGTACTCCATCCCTCCATCCCAGCAGCGCGTTCTTAAAGCTGGGATGAATCCCAGCACTCCAAATGGACCAAACATGGACAATCTAAAGAAAACACGACGCCAATTTCTTGGCACTTCTGTGGTAGCGGCAGCCATGCCGCTCATTGTTTCACCGCATGTGCTTGGTCGCGGGACAGCCGTTGCGCCGAGCAACAAAATCACGCTGGGCGTGATCGGTATCGGGCCGCGTTGCACGTACGATTTGCAAGCCATGTTGGGCTTGTCCGATGTCCAGTGTGTTGCTATTGCCGATGTACAAGCCAGTCGTCGCGATGCCGGAAAGACTCTCGTCGATAAACATTATGGAAATTCCGATTGCAAACTATTTCGCGACTTTCGCGAGTTGCTTGATCGCAAGGATATCGATGCGGTGATCGTGGCCACGGGTGATCGTTGGCATGCGACGGCTTCGATGCTCGCCGCCAAAGCTGGCAAGGATGTGTACAGTGAAAAGCCTTGTGGATTGACGATTGAGCTGTGCCAACAATTGGCCGACACGATGAAGGCAACGGGACGCATTTTTCAAGCGGGAACGCAGCGAAGAAGTGTTCCGAATTTCCAACAGGCAGTCAAATTGGCACAAAGTGGAAAACTTGGCAAGCTTGAAACACTTTACGCGTCGGTCTACATCCCAACCCTCGATAACAGTTGGCTGCCTGGTGAGCCGACACCGCCAAAGGAAACCGTGGACTGGCACATGTGGCTTGGTCCTGCACCCTGGCGACCTTACAGTAGCAAATACGTGTCAGGCGGATGGCGGGGCTATTATGACTTTGACTCGGGGGCCAGATTGTTGGACTGGGGAGCTCACACTGTCGATCTGTGCCAATGGGCCAATCAAGCCGACGGGACGACCCCCATTTCCTTTGAGCCATATGACACCGGCATCACATGCATGTATGCCAACGGAGTCAAATTGATATTGGATTTCTTGCCAACGCCGTTTGGTGACCGCGGCCCAAATTGGATTACTCGGTTAGGAACTTGTCCGGTTCGCTTTGTCGGTACCGAGGGGTCGATCGAGACGGGTGACAGTGGTGAGACGGTTGTCTCGTCGGATTCGCTGCGAAAAGAGCTTCAGGAATCGGCGGGCAAGGTAAAGGGCTTGGATGTGACAGCGCATGCAAGGAACTTTTTTGATTGCATTAAGACTCGCCAGCCGACAGTGACCAACCCGGAGGTTATGCGCAACTCGCACATTGCGTGCCATGCTGCGGCGACCGCTTGGATGTTGAAGCGTAAACTGAACTTCGATCCTGTGAAGCAAGAGTTTGTGGACGATTTCGAAGCGAATAGTTTGCGTTCTCGCTCGGCTCGCACGTGGAGTTGATATTATTGTCGCCTTTCGCTCTGCGAAAGTGCGCCGTCATTCCCAACCCAACGCGTTAGCGAGGGACCCTGCGCAGGCTGGCGTCGCCCCTCGCTTACGCTTTTTGAAGTTGCACGCTTAGATGTATTTCGGGCCAAAGGCCCAATCATTTACCTAGCCCAGGCCAACGGCCTGGGTGACGCGCAAACACGAGAGTAATTAGGGCTGAAGGCCCGGCAATTTGACAAACGGACGGGCCTTCAGCCCTAACATAATTGCGTTTTGCCTAGTCCCAGGCCGTTCGCCTGGGCTAGGCAAACTACCGGGCCTTCGGCCCTAAACACAATATCGCAACTTCAAAACTTACGCTTCGGGTTGTGATTTGGAGGGCTAATGTTGTGGAGAGCCAACTATCTAGGGCAAGGCAGGCGGTTTTATGTCCTCTCATTTCTTAGCTTTGTATTTCATTAGGGTGAATAACGTTGCTTGTTTCAGTTAGAAACAGCCTGAGGTTTACAAGTCAACAGCCATCCTCCCTCTGCTCCCTCCGGGAGGATCTCGCGAAGCGACGGGACGGTTAAGTGGACAAAGCAATGGTACAATTCGGCTCACCCTCCCCGGCCTATGGCCGACCCTCCCCGAGGGAGGGTGACTTACTCACTACGTTACACAGCTCATCGCAGTGCATCGAAATTGACGTTTTCGCCTCCATTTCTTGTTGTGATATCGTGGGCTACCTTTTGATCCATATTGTCGGACAAGAAATGAACAGAGCCATCTCCCATCACGGCGTTTCGACCTCCTTTGTGCGATGCTTTGACCGCTGCCAAATAGTTCAATTGGCTTTGGTCCTGCGGATCCGCCCAGTGCACCGCATCCTGTTCATCCGATTCGATAACGAATAGTGTGTTGCTGAGTCCATCGCGGATGTCACTAATTTTCGACGGAGTGCTGCCAGGAAACGCGCTCGATGGATCGTCGATGATTTGATAGGTTGTCATTCCAACTGCGACTTTGGACGAAGGGCACCGAAAAACAGGGACCTCCATTTGCTGTAGAATTGCGTTGGCTGGATCATCCCAAGGTTTGGTAAAATCGATCTGCTGATACAGGGCCGCTTGATCCATAAACGGCAAGATGAGCGTCCGCCAACTATGCAATCGATTTCCATCTGCATCGACTGTATAGGCTGGCGGAAGTGATCCATATGCCGAATGGTAATTATGAAATGCGAGACCAATCTGCTTTAGATTATTGCTGCATTGCATTCGACGAGCAGCATCGCGAGCTGACGAGACGGCTGGAATCATAAGTGCGGCCATGATTCCGCCGCACACGAGCAAGCATGCGACGAAGCATACGAGGAGGACCACAACGATGGTGATTGCGGTAGCACCCGATTTGGAGTTTTGGGAGGAAGGTAGTTCGTAATTTGGTTGAGTGGAGTTTGACATGGGGCTTGCACCATCGAAAAGGGAATTTAGCTATCAGCCTGGGGTTGTACCAAGTCTAACGTGTGGAACGCCCAAAGCGAAGCGTGGGCGTGGGAAGTGTGGCAAACATTTCCAGCGACTCCCACGCCCTTCGTAAACTCAGGGACGTGCCACACGATACACTGACCAACGCCACGATGCGCTACTCAAGCAGCTTGATCGAGTCCGTTCCACCAGCGGTTAGCAATCCCGCGCTTCGATAAACGTTGAGCTTGTCGCGAGAATCCGCGATATCAAGATTTCGCATTGTCAATTGACCGATTCGATCGGTCGGCGAAAACTCCCCTTTGCCGCTTTCCATCGTCAGCCGCTCCGGTTTGTAGGTCAAATTTGGACTTCGGGTGTCTAAAATGGAATAGTCGTTACCTCGCCTTAGCTCAAGGATTACTTCTCCGGTGACAGCCTTGGCGACCCAATGCTGCAATGCCTCTCGCAGCATCAACGATTGCGAGTCAAACCAACGGCCTTCGTAAAGGAGTCGACCGAGTCGTCGCCCCATATCGCGATACTGCTCCATCGTACCTTCGTTGTGAATGCCGGTGATCAGTCGTTCGTAAGCGATGAACAGCAGAGCCATCCCAGGTGCTTCGTAGATGCCGCGGCTCTTGGCCTCGATGATGCGATTTTCGATTTGGTCGGACATACCTAGTCCATGTCGTCCGCCAATCGCGTTGGCCTCTAGGACCAATTCGACTCTGGATTCGAAGGGCTTGCCGTTGAGTGCAACTGGCTCGCCGGCTTCAAAGGTGACTGAGACCGTCTCAGCAAGAACGGGGCATTCGGGTTTCCAGAATGGCACACCCATGATTGGGGCAACGATCTTGATGCCGCTGTTCAGCATTTCAAGGTCTTTGGCTTCATGGGTGGCTCCCCAAATATTGGAGTCGGTCGAATAGGCTTTTTCTTTGCTCATGTGGTAGCCGAGTCCTGCTTTTTCCAGCAATTCGGACATTTCTTTGCGACCACCTAATTCCTTGTTGAACTGCTCGTCTAGCCAAGGCTTATAAACTTGAAGGCTTGGATTGGCGAGCAGGCCGTAACGGTAGAATCTTTCGATGTCGTTTCCTTTGTAGGTACTGCCGTCTCCCCAGATGTTGACCCCGTCCTCCTTCATGGCTTGAACCAGCATCGTCCCCGTCACTGCCCGACCGATCGGCGTGGTGTTGAAGTAGGGTACGCCCGCAGTGGTGATGTGAAATGCGCCGCATTGCAGCGCAGCCAAGCCTTCGTGAACGAGTTGCTCACGGCAATCGATCAATCGAGCCTTCTCAGCACCACATTCCAGTGCCCTCTTCGGGATGTCGTCGTAGTTGGTTTCGTCTGGTTGCCCGAGATTGGCCGTATAACAGTAGGGAATTGCCCCCTTTTGACGCATCCAGTAGATAGCAGCACTCGTGTCGAGTCCCCCGGAAAACGCGATACCGACATTTTGGCCAACAGGCAGCGACTGTAGGATGTTTGACATGAATTTTTTAAGTATAGGTTGCAACTGATGGCGGAATGGAGTCACGGCTTACACCGCGACATTGTCGAGGAGAGTAGTGTAACCCAAACTCCTAGAATTCAAACCTCGTTTCTCAAGCCATTGACGCTACCAAAATGTGGTTGCCGTCCAAAAGCCATCCTCCATTTTGGCATGAGGCAACGCCGTGGTGTAGAATTTTGATTCTACAACTTAATGAGGCTACGCAAAAAATAAGGATGAACTGCATGTTTCCGATTACCCGACTAGTCTTTGCGACGCTTACTTTACAACTTGGTTGGTTTCTTGGCGGTCTGTTTTCGACTGCGATTACCCATGGAAACGTGTTCGCCCAAGAAGCCATTAGTCCGGAGAGCACGATTCGGCTGCGATATCAAAAGAGCGAGCACATGATCCCGTTGCGGGATGGAACGAAACTGCATACGACCGTTTTTAGTCCGAAGGACACGACTAAAACCTATCCCATTTTGATGAAGCGAACACCCTATTCGTGTGCCCCTTATGGTGCTGACGCATTTCCCGCCTCACTCGGCCCTAGCGAGTTCTTCGTCAAGGCAGGTTATATCTTTGTGAATCAGGATGTTCGGGGTCGATTCATGTCGGAAGGAACGTTTCAGCAAGTCACTCCTCACATCGCAAACAAAAAGTCCCCTACGGACTGCGATGAGAGCTCCGACACGTACGACACGATCGACTGGCTGTTAAAGAACGTACCGAACAACAATGGGCGAGTTGGCATGTTCGGCATTTCGTATCCAGGCTTTTACGCCTCGGCTGGCATGATCGATTCCCATCCTGCGTTGCGAGCCGTGTCACCACAGGCGCCGGTTGGGGATTGGTACTTCGACGATTTTTTGCACAACGGAGCCTTTTTCCTGGCGCATGCCTATCGATGGCTTAACAACAACGCACAGGAACGCACCGGGACTACCACCGAGCGACCGACCCCCGAAGTGCTGCCCACGATCGACGGCTATCAGTTGTTTCTCGATGCCAACACCATCGAAGAAATCAATCGCCGACATCTGAAAGGGAAGGTACCGTTCTGGACGGAGATGATGGCTCACCCCAATCGGGATGAATTCTGGAAGAAACGTGACATCCTACCTCACTTGAACAAAGTGGCGCCAGCGGTCATGGTCGTTGCCGGATGGTACGATGCTGAAGATCTTTACGGTTCGTTCAAAACGTACCAATCGATTGAACGTCAGAATCTAAACGCAAACAATGTGCTGGTGGTGGGGCCTTGGATCCACGGAGGCTGGGCGAATGGAGACGGTGATAAACTGGGCGCGGTTCCTTTTGGTTCCAAAACCGCGGCTTTCTACCGAGCCGAAATTGAGTTTCCGTTCTTTGAAAAGTACTTGAAGGACGCGGAGCACTCTGCACCTGCGGAAGCCACGGTCTTCGAAACCGGTTCGAACACCTGGCGAACCTTCGATCGATGGCCACCGCGAGATGTCGCGGCCAAGACGCTGTATGCGAGGGAGCGAGGCGCCCTATCCTTCGAACCGCCGGGACCAGGAACCACGGATGCGTACGACGAGTTTATTAGTGACCCGGCCAAACCAGTGCCCTACACGGAAGCCATCACGCCGCGGATGACCGTCGAGTTCATGGCCGAGGATCAGCGATTCGCAGCCCGAAGACCGGACGTATTGGTCTATCAAACACAACCGCTCGAAGCAGACGTGATCGTGGCGGGGCCACTCGATGTCGATTTATGGGTTACTACCACAGGAACGGACGCAGATTTCGTGGTGAAGCTGATCGATGTCCAACCCGACGGGACGAACGCGGCCTTGCTACCCAACTATCAGATGATGATTCGAAGCGAAGTGATTCGTGGACGCTTTCGTGATTCGTTTGAGCAGCCCGCTCCCTTTCAGCCGAATGTTCCGGCCAAGGTGCATTTGGAATTGCTGGATGTATTGCATCGATTTAAGAAAGGGCACCGCATCATGATTCAAGTCCAAAGCACATGGTTTCCTTTAGTGGATCGCAATCCTCAGAAATTCATCGAAAATATCTATCTAGCCAAGCCAGAGGATTTTCAAAAAGCGACGCACCGGATTCTGCGTTCAGCGACGCATCCGACAACCGTTCGCATGAAAGTGCTCCCTTAGAGGACACAGCCGACAAAAGTAGCCGACACGCTCCGTCGTGCCGTCGTGCCGTCCGTTGGAGTGAATTTACAATGATTTCTGGTGAACGGCACATGGAATGTGCCTACTACTTTGACTTTTGTCGGCTGTGTCTTAGAGAGAGAGGCCCCTCCCGAGTAATGAATAGGTGGGGCAAAGTCGATGAAGACATGTTTATAGGGGTGGCCCCACGCTCCCGAGCGAAAGCACCCTATTCGATCGCAGTCCGCAGGTTCGCCATGGCAGTCGTTATTCGCTCTTCGACTTTGGAGTATGGAGTTTCTGGTCCTCCGTGCAGCATGTCATCGAGTGCATCAAAACTCTCCTTCAGTTCGCCGACCGATTTCATGATGGCGGATTTCTTTTCATCCGACATATCCTTAGCGAGTGCAGGGATGGACTTAAGCAGATAGCCAATGTCGTGCAATGCATCGTGTGCGTCGTCCGGTTTTTTTTCCTCAAAGGCTTTTGCGATCGTTTGGACGTGAGCACTTAGTTGTTTCATGGCAATGGGCAAGCTGGTGACCGACTCATGCTCATGTGGCCGAGCAGCGCTGTTGCCGGTCGCATTGGTCTTTTTTCCGGCTGGCTGCGACGGATTGCAACCAACGAAGCAAACGCCGATCAAGCAGCAAGCTAAATTCAATTTCATTATTCTTCACTTTCGAGCTAGGCCTCTAATTCGTCCCGACATTGTCGCCTTCTGCTCCGCAAAAGTGTGTTTACGCAGCATACTTTCGCGGAGCGAAAGGCGACAATCATTGCATCCTATCCAATTCCTTTGCAAAAGCCAACTGAGTTTGCAAGGCTTCCTTTTTATGGTATCGTGGTTTAACTCGAGGAGATTATCAATAGCCGACTTGGCTAGTGGACATCTATTGCGATCGATTTGCCAATTGGCCAGCACGCAAGAAATAGTAGAACAGGTTCAGAAAAATTGGCAAACCTGCATATCTTGCTTATCGATGATGATGCACCCGTCTTGCGCTCGATCAAGTTTTTGCTCGAACGTTGCGGATACGTGATAAGCGATTATACCGATCAAGAAAAAGCCTTGATAGCACTTCGACTTGATGCGTCTCGGTTCGATCTGGTTTTGATAGACTACAAGATGCCGGGGATGTCTGGAATTGAGGTAGCGCGGGCGGTGAGGATGATACGGAAAGGTTTGCCAATCGCCATCACTTCGGGATACATTGACGAAGAGTTGCGATCACTGGCCGATGAAGTAGGGGTTCAGGAGTTGATCCCTAAACCCTGTTCCGGAGACGATTTGATCGCCATCGTAGGGCGACTGGTTGGGCGAGCGGCAGATTGAAGCATCCCAACCGGAAGTGTGAGCGAGGGACAATATCTCGCGTCCCTCACGTGTCTTGGACTGCCTGTTCATAACGAGCGGTTTTTTCGACGTCTGCCCTCGCAACCTCTGCCAGGATTCGCTGAAGGTCCATGGGGTTGATAGGCTTGGTCAAGAAGCCGTTCATGCCTGCTTGATGACATTGATCGGCATGTTGTTGATCGTGATGGGCCGTCATGGCATAGATGGGTATCGCTATTCCACGACTGCGGATGAGCCTCGTGGCTTGGACGCCATCTAACTCAGGCATGTCGAGGTCCATCAATACGATATCGAATTCTTGGTGTTCAAGCAATTCGGCTGCTTCTCGTCCATTGTTAGCGACAATCGCCAAATGGCCCGAAAGCTCTAGCAACCCCACCAGCACGCACTGATTTACGATTCCATCCTCAGCGACCAAGATCTTTAAGTGGCGATCAAGGGTGGTGCGTTTGTTGGGTTCAGCATCGTACTTGGGTGGCGTCAAGTTCCTACAGGATCTGGCGGTTGTGTTTGGCTCCGATTTGGAAAACACCAGTTCCATGGCCGTGATCCATTCATTGCCGATACAAGGCTTGATTAGATAATTGCGATTCGCATGTTGCGATGCGTCCGGGCCTTGTGCCAACCAGTTGCGAATGCCAAGCTCGGAGGCTTGGTCGAGCAGATCGGCAGCCTCGATGCCGGCTGCGATAACGCCATCAAAGAGTTCCAAGTCAGGTCTCTCCAGCCGGGGCTTGTCAAACCACGTATCAAAACTGATCGCGAATCCCCCGTAGTCGGCAATGGTCTGTTCCAAGCATCGCCTAGCTGCGCTGCATGGATCGACAAGCAAGAATTTTTGACCGGAAAAGCGTTTGACCGGCTTATCAAGCGATGGTGACGGCAGTGTTTCCACGTTGAACGGCAATACGATCGTAAACTCGCTTCCGACGTTCACTTGGCTGGTGACCTCGATTGCGCCGTTCATCAATCGAGCGAGTTCCGTAGAAATGGACAGCCCGAGCCCGGTACCACCGAATCGCCGGGTTGTGCTGTTGTCGGCTTGCGAGAACGATTCAAAGATCGAACGTTGTTTGTCCGGGGGAATGCCGGTCCCCGTGTCGATAACATGGATTTTCCACGTCGGCGATTCTCCGGAAACGATTTCGACTCGCATTTCCACATGCCCTTCGGATGTAAACTTAATCGCGTTTCCGAGGAGGTTGAGGATGATTTGTCTTAGCTTCATTGGATCACCAAGCATGTTGCACGGCATGTTTGGTGGGAAATAGGCTGCGATCTCAATGCCCTTTTGCCAAGCGGGAATTGAAAGAAGCCCAATGGCATCCATGAATACTTCCCGCGGATCGAATACGATCCATTCGACGGTCATTTTTCCGGCTTCGATCTTAGAGAAATCGAGGAGGTCGTTCAGCAGACGGAGCAGCGAATCACCTGAGCGTTGGATGGTGTTCAGGTAGTTGGTGAGTTGCGGGTTGGAATTGTTGGCCAAGGCAAGTTGCGTCATCCCTAAGATGCCGTTGAGCGGGGTTCGGATTTCATGACTCATGGTGGCCAAAAATCGGCTCTTGGCCTGACTAGCTGCATTGGCGACTTCGATCGCGTCACGAAGTTGTTCTTCGGTCTCACGGAGCGCTTCATTGCTTAAGATCAGTTCGGCAGAGCGGAGCTCGGCCGCGGCGGTGCGCTCCTCCACTCGCTGTTCCAAGGTGGAATTCAGCTCCTGCAATTCGCTAAACCCTTCCGCATTTTCTAGAGCGGCACCGGTCAAGGTGGCGATGAATTCCGCTAGCTTCAACTCCTCGTTCCCAAATAAGTTTTCCAGTTCGGTGTGCCCAACGACAAGGTACGCGACGATGGAATCGCGAACTCGAATCGGTGTGGCAAGGAGACTTCCTTTGGTAAAGCGATCTCCATCGTCCCATGTCATGACTCGCGTTACACCCTCATGTCCTATTCGGTCGATGAAGCTGTTGTCTCGAGCCATGCTGTCCATTTGTGTGGAGGTGACAGGGTCCGTGGCGATTTTGTTGGATACCGTCCATTTCTGTCCGGAGGCGTCTTGAGTGAGGATGGCAATGACCTGTCCTCTCAGAAGGTGCTGGGCTGCCAAGCAACCTTCGCGGAAGATATCACGTTTATCAAGCGACCTTGTGATTCGACGTCCGTCTGCCAACAACGTGTCAAATCGATCTGCCAGCGAAAGCGTTGCCTGAGATATGCTGCTGCCCTCCATGCAGCGAATGGAATCCGCCAAGTTCTCTTTCAGCCATGCAACTCGGGCGGTTTCCGCGACCGTCAATTGCAGGCGTTTGTCAGCCAGATCTCTAGCCAATTGGCTAAGGCATGTCAGTGACTCCCAGACCTGCATTGGACTTTGCAGTTGTTCTGCGGTTCGGACACTCTTTCGAAGCAGTTTCGCCGCCGAAGACGTTTTTCCCATCAGCGACTCGATCAGGGCGGACTCGCGGAGGACGTGGGGAAGGTCCGCTGGGAATTTCTTGGCTATCTTGTACGCAATCTTGGCTGCCCGTCTTGCTTGGGCAACGCGGCTCTGAAACAACCGAACCTGAAAGCGGGGGGTGGCACTTGCGGTTTTCCGAAGCGTAGTCGCAAGCCACGCGTAACACGGGCTGATGTACGTGTTCAGGTGGCCTGCTTGTTTGCATACCGCGATGGCATTACGCAGTGTTTCCTCCGCGTCGCGGAGTTGTTCGCTACGAATCTGGACGATGGCCAAAGCGAGATGTGTCTGTGCGTGGCTTTGCGCATCGGTGCGGTGAATTCTTGCTTGTTTGGCCACAATTTCAGCTGGGACTTGGTGTGGTGCCGAACGCATCCAGACGTCCAAGCTGATGCCCGCCGCTTGATCATCTCCAATTTCGACTCCAGAATCGTGGATTCGTTTTGCATCGTTGGCTGCCTCTCGAAAACGGCCAGCCCGATAAAACGCATTGGCCCGTTGATAGCGAGCCATATTGGTTTCCCAAGCGTCGCCGGTTTTCTCCAGCAACTCGATGCTTTCCGAAGCGAAGTCGATGCATGATTGGAAGTTGGTGGCGGCCAATTGCACTACGCTCGTGTAGGAGAGAGTCTGGCCCTGTCCCCAAAGATCCTTTTGATCGCACCGAATTTTCAGCGATCGCTTCGAATACAAGTCTGCACGTCGAAAGCACCCAAGCAAACTACAGACCGGGGCATGTTCGGAATAACTCTTGGCCAGTTCCGGCGTATCCAGATACTGTTCGGCATCGTTCATGCCGGAGAGGTGTGCGAACAATGTCCAAACGGCTCCTCGGCTAAACCAATAGGTGTGGGCTAGTCGGCTAAAGAGGGTCCATCGCAAGCGTTGTATGGGGGGCGCCACTTTGCGATCTCTCGGTAATCCGAAGATTGAATGGCGACCTTGAATAAGGGTCTGCAATAACAAACCCAGCATCATTCTTGCGACAGAGCGAGGGACTCGAACACCGCTCAATTCGAGGGCAGCCATATACTGCTCTGCGGCTTGGCTCATGCGTCCACGTTTGAACTCGACGTCTCCCAACCTGCCAGCAAGCTGTGTGCGGTCGATGGCTTGGTCGGCGAACGTGAGCGATTCCGCGAAGGAGGACTCCGCCGCTTCATAGTCGCCTGTGCTCAAGAAAACTTCGCCTAAGCTCTCTGATATCTGTCGACGACGGTTACGATCCGAAGCTGGTATCCATTTTTGAGCCATTCGATAGTAACGAATAGCCAGGTCGTTCGCATATTGATGCTGAGCGTGTTTTGCGGCCAGAGTCGCGAAATCGATAGCTTTTTCACTGCAGCCAGCGGCGTCGAAGTGGTATGCAAGCTCGTAAATGCGTTTTGAATCCTCTTGGCCAATCAGCTTAGCTGCATCCAGATGTAACCTGTTCCTTGAATCAGAACTGAGCTGGCCCAAGAACATCTGTCGAACATCATCGTGAACGAACCCCATTTGGCGTTGATAGCTATCCGACCAAACCAATTGCCGCTGCACGGCCAACTCGATCGCTTCGTGAGCCAGGGTCCTGTCGACGTTGGAAAGCAATTGCGCTTCATGAAAGTGGAAGCTTTTTCCCAGCACGGCCCCTGCCTGTAGGATTTTCACGGCGGTTTCCGGCAGTCCGGAGGTACGTGTCGTTAGGGCCGTCGAACCCTGGCGGTGGCTCTGAAGCGTAAGGGGGGCGCCTGAGCGAATGGACCAAATGCCTTCGCGGAAAAGAACACTCCCCGATTCGATCATTCCCTGAAGCAACGAGATCGCGACGAACGGGTTTCCGTTCGAGGCATTCGCTGTCATCTCCAAAGCTTCCTTTGGAAAATGCCCGATCGTCGCATTGAGAAGGGCGGTGATATCTTCGGACGATAGTGGTGGCAGGATTTCTGGGATCAGCTCCAGCTCTGTCTGAAGGAGTATGGAGTTGGTCGAGGAGCCAGTCGCAACCAACCTGAGCGAATCAACGGGTCCGACTTTTCTACTTTGCAGCCAGCCCGTCAGCAAATCGCGCGATAGTTCGTCGACCGAATCGACGTTGTCGACCAACATCACGATGCGACGGGGTTGGGAGTTTAACAAGTCCAGCAACGACTCGACGGCTCGCTTCAAGCGATGGCCAGCAAATTTTTCAGGCCCAACATTCGTTTCTTTCGCCTGTGAGGGAAAGAGCCATGGAAGCAACGGGCGAATGCTTTCTTCGTGCTGCTCCAAGCCAGCCATCAAGTTGCGAATCAATTCCGGATTCGATTTCGAATGCTCCTCCAAATCTCGGCTGATCGAACCAAAGGCCTCGAGAGGGCGAGAGTTTTCACTGTCGATCCCGGTCATGCGCAAGACCACCGCACCGCGAGCCATGGCCTCTTTTGCAAATTCGCCCAATAGTCGCGTTTTGCCTTCACCTGGTTTGGACAGGATCAGCCAACGTCGGACAGTTGATTGCGGGTCGGAAACCAGCTGAACAAAACGCAGCAACCACGCATTTCGTCCCACGAGCGTGGGTTCGCACAGACGCTCCCGTCGGTCCGTAAGCCCAAGGATTACCGAATCTAATTCCCCATGCTGCAGCAAATCCACGATGGCTTGCAAATCGCCCAATGCGGCACGAGCGGACTGGTATCGATCGCGTGGTTCCCGTTTCAATAATCGAAGGATGAATTCATCAATGCAACGTGGGACCGAGATTCCACTCCACCGTAAACTGGCCACCGAGGTCGTCATTTGCCCAAGCATTAGCTCGTTCAAATTGGACGCCGCGATCGGGTTCTTTCCGCTCACTCCGCGATAGAGTAGAACTCCTAAGCTGTATAAGTCCGAGTAGGGACCGACAGGGCGTTGCAGCACTCCGGATTGTTCTGGCGCAAGAAATACTGCCTGCTCTAATGAAAGAGATACCGACCCTGTACTCCCAATCGATTTGCCAGTCGACGCATGGACACTGCTCACCAGTGCGGCCTTGTGCTCCGGCAATAGAATGCGAATCGTATCGTCGCGTAGCTCAGAAAACACGGCCCCCGTTTCATGTCGCGTTTGCAGATCTGCAAGGAGATCGATCGATAGTTGCAACAATGCCAAGAGCCTCTGCGAAGCACTGCCGATGGACAGAAGCCACTCGGAAACCGATATCGAACTAGGATGAGTTCCCTCACCTTTCGGCGGTTCGACTTTTGAATTCGCTTTTAGGACTGGTGCATGCAAGGTAGGCAACCGACAACGCGAATGGAGGTACTCAGCACCCACGAAAGAGGGTTTGCGGAATGTGATTTACCACAATGTCTTTTCGCAGAAAGCGTGACTTAATGCTTTATGCTGACGGGATTATGCGTTGTAGTTCCAGTGTCGGAGAGGAGAAACAATTTGTTTTTATTCACTTCCTGTTAAGGACAATCGAAGATCCCAATTGTGAGGATCTACGGAATCTAATTGCGTTAGGTACTTGCATTTTTTGACTTCGATTCAAGTCGCAACAGGTATTATCTCTCAACAGCAATTCGAGGCCCTTCCGCCCAGCCTCTCAAACGTTCTTACTGGTTCGCAAATAGCACTCTTGTTTGAGATTAGATCGGAAAAACTAAACTATGGCTTCGGTATCTACTAGCTTTCATTACATTGGAAACGAAAACGGATCGGGCTTGGCAAGGAGGCGTTTTGACCTGCCGCATGAGGCATTGCCCGACATGAAATTAGCGTTCGTCCAGGAAGTTGTATCCAACATGAGGACCACGACTACGCAATTGGACGCGGTGCAAGCATCGGTAAACCGCATATTCACTGAGTGCAAAAAACTCAGAGACCACTTGGAACCCAGCGCATGGGTTGAGTGCGTAAAGAAAATTCGCGAGTCTGATTTATTGCCGCTTGTTCATCAAGATCCGTTCACGAGTCGCGCGTTCAACAAGCCCCGTGGTTATGCAGGTGATGCCGTGATGATGGATTACATCTATGGCTTAGAGGAAGGATGGCAACCGCCGACCACGAGTCCGCTTGGCCGAGGTATCTTTCAGTATACAACCAGTGCTGCAGCGTCCGCGGGAGTTCGAGCTCGACGTGAACATATTGCTGAGAAACTGGACGAAGTTGCTCGCTTGCAAAAATCACCTGAAGTGTTGGCTGTCGCCTCAGGACACCTTCGGGAAGCTTCGATGAGTTCCGCAGTTCGACGTCGCAAGTTTGGTCGATTCATCGCTTTGGATGCCGATGCAGAAAGCCTTAATGAAGTCGCCCGCAGTTTTGGGGAATTTGGAATTGAATGTGAGTTGGCCGATATCCGAAAGATGCTTACAGGTCGATTAGCCCTCGGAACTTTCGATTTGATCTACTCGACGGGCCTGTACGACTATCTCAATAAAAAGACGGCACAAAAGCTAAGCTTCCATCTGTTTTCCATGCTGAGATCGGGCGGCAAACTAGTCCTTGCAAATTTCCTGCCAACGATACCTGATACGGGCTACATGGAGGCTTGCATGGATTGGTTTTTGGTATACCGCAATCGAATCGAAATGATGGCGCTAACCGAATTGATTCCTCAAAGCGAAATCCGCGATATTCACGTCACCGTGGAGGAGAATCAAAACATTATTTTCCTCGAGGTGACGCGAGCTTAGACACGTGGCAGCCTAGAATCGCTTGGTGGCACCCAAGAAGAGCCAATGTGCTTGCGTATTGAATGTGCTGTTGGACTGGTCGCCCCCGACCAGATCGCTTTCCCCAATGTGCATGGTGGGGCGAAACGAATACTGATAGGCGGTATCGTATTCCCAATCGCGTTTCTTCCAACCGAAACCGGTCGTGAAGTAGTGTGAGAGGATGGTGGGCAAGTAGGGAGTCATGGTCGCCCCCTTGACTGCATCGTTGTTGTAGCTGTAGCCCAAGCGGACGGTCTTATTCGGGGCAATATCTTTTTCAATACCGCTTTTGACGACGATCGTATCTCTCCAACCCAACGGCAACGTATCTTTCACGCCGGGGCCAGCGACAGCTAGGAAGACTGGATTGTTGGGATTGGTGAATTGGAAATCGACGACGTTCATGGCTTTGGACCATTGCTGCCAGTCCACATCCAACCCGACTCTTGTTTGCCGCGTCAACTTGTACATGAGTCCGACTCCAGCCACCCTTGGCCAAACAAAATCCATCGTCATGTCGTAGTAGGATTGGCCGAGCCCGGGAATCGTTATCGCTGCATTTCCTTTGTTCTGAAATCGATTTTGACTCTGATAGTGAGCTGCTACGGTTAGGTCGTCGGTGACCTGGTATTGCAAACCTGTCGACCACGTAATGGCAGTTCCGGTCGATTGGAGATCCACGAGCGTGGGCAAGCCAGTTAAGGGCGGTTTTGTTATGAAATACGGCCCTTCCAATTCGAGATGGCTAATTGCGACCCCGAGTGTCGCGCCAACGCGAAGCTTATCCGTGGCTTGGTAGGAAACCCCTGGAAGGATTCGAACTAGCATGCCTAGGGACTTATAAAACTGAGGGCCAGCCAAAGGACCAGGCGGCCCTTCGAGGTTCCAACGTGCTCCAAAGCCTGCAGGAGTGTAAACTCCGAAGCCCACCGCAAGATCGTCATCGACGCGTTTTGCGATCGTAAATGCACCCAGTCCAAATGGATCGTTGGAAGCACGGGCACCTGGGTTTTGAGGGTCTGTGTATTTGAGGTCGGGAAACAAGCCCGCGACATTACCCTCGAAGACCGTCGTCGAAGGAATCTGAGTGCTATAGGTCGCGCCGATCAAACCGGCCGGGTTGTCGGAGAATACGAACGCATTGTCATCAAAGGCAAGATTCGTTCCGCCTCGCCCTGCAGAACGCGCACCCAATGCCGGAACAAACGTTTCGGCCTGCAACGTGGTGGGAACGAACCCCAAGATAGCAAGGATTCCGAGCCAGCGAGTCAGTCTCATACGCATTTTCCCTATGCCAATAACTATGACGATCCGTGTCAATGGTTGCAATCATCGCCAACGCGACCTCGGGTCACCTGTTTTTTTAGCAAGTCTGCAGTAAGAGGTCGAACAGAGATCTTAAAGAATCGATTAGTTCGATTTTGACGGCGACTTTTAGGCCAGCGGCAAAGTGGAGTATCCCAACCCGAAGTGTAAGCGAGGGACCATTTCGCGTGTCCCTCACTTACGTATCGGGTTAGGGTTGGTGGTTTTCACATCGCCGCTCGCCTACTCAAGAATCGCCAGTTGCTGTAGTCACTGGCGCACTTGGCATCGTTGGAAAGCATGAAATCATTGGAACTGCGGGCTTTTTGATCGCTTCACTAGCTTCATCGAGTTCGTAGCGGATACAACGCATTTGCTCCTCGACTTTTGCAAAGGCATCAACCAAGTCTGGATCGAAGTGACTGCCTCGGCTCTTGTAAATGATATCGGCAGCAGTTTCGTGGGTGAAAGCAGGCTTGTAGACCCGCTTGGTAGTCAATGCATCGTAGACGTCAGCGACGGCCACGATTCTTGCAGAGAGAGGGATGTCATCGCCCTTGAGTTGAAACGGGTATCCCGTCCCATCCCATCGTTCGTGGTGTTTCAGTGCAATGTCCAATGCCATTTTTAAAAAGCTTGCTTCCGGATGGGCCTGAGCCGACGCGCTGAGTGTTTCACCGCCAATCAACGTATGGCGCTTCATTACTTCAAATTCGTCTGGAGTGAGCTTTCCCGGTTTGAGCAAAACGCTATCGGGAATACCCACTTTGCCGACATCATGTAGCGGGCTTGTCAGATAGATTAATTCTACGAACTGCGAGTCAACCACATGCTCGAATTTGGGCCAGGACATCAGTTCGGTCGCCAGAACTTTTGAGTACTCGCGTATCCGCTCAAGGTGAGTCCCAGTATCCTGGTCGCGACTCTCGGCCAACTTGGCAAGCGAAAAGATCATCATGTCGCGTCCCTCAAGGGTTAGCAACCGCCGGCCCCCTTCCAATCGCAATCTCAACTCCTCGTGACGAAATGGCTTGCTCAAATAGTCGTCAGCACCGGCATCGAGTCCCAGCAAGACGCTGTTCGAGTCAGAATGACTCGTCAAAAGGATCAAATACGTGTATTGAATCGACTGCCGATTTCGAATCGCTCGGCATAACTCCACTCCATTCATCTCGGGCATATCCACGTCCGAAATCACAATGCGCGGCGTATAGTGTCGCATCTTCTCAAGTGCTTCCTTGCCGTTGGAGGCAAGTTCAACGTTGTAACCCGCGACCTGCAAAAAATTGGCAAGCATCTCAAGTGCGATCGGATCGTCATCCACGATCATGACTTTGAGTCCATTGGGTTTCGCACCAGCCAATGAGGCTATTCCACTCATGATGCTTCCAAAGCCTCCATAGTTAGGGCGTTCGTTAGCATTTCGATATGCTGATTCAAAGCACTGCACCGGTGTGCAACGCAATCCATTTGGTTTGCCCGGGCTGCTATCTCGACTTGGAGTGCGGCCTCCGATAAAGGCTTGGCACACATATTCAATGCGGTTCCCCGCAGTTTGTGCGATATCCTGGCGACGGAACTCCAATTCTCGGTCTGGACAGCTTCCTCCAACGAATCTCTCTCCATTGGGAGGGATTTCAAAAACGCGATAAGCAGTTTCTGCATCAAAGCGCCATTACCCATGCATCGTTCCAGCAGTTTGTTTTGGTCGAACAATGCGGGCATGGCCAACGCGTGACTAGCAGCAAGCATGTTTAAAAAACAGTCGATCAGATGATGGAACGAACAGAAAGCACAGTACTAAAAACTAGCACACGGAATTGGCCACCAACCAACGAATCGAGAATGTCCACATTTCTTCCGCGATTTTCTTCACGCCACTTTAAATTTTAACCGACGGAGGCCGGAGATTCACGAAACCATTTCCGAATGTATTTTATCTGTGCTCTCTGTGAAATCCGTGGTTAAATTCCCTATCTGATTTCAATATGCTCAAACGCTCAAACTCCTATTTCTTTTGACGAGTTCGTCGGATGGGTGCCTACTGCACTCCTAACGCCTTGAAAACGGCATCAACCGGATCAGCGTAGAATCCTGTTTGGAACTTGGCGAACAACTCACCCGGGACGGTGGGGATGTCTTTGACGCTCGCCATTGGAAGTAGGATTCGCTTGGCTCCTGCGTCGAATGCAACTTGCAATGACTCAGCTAGGTTCTCAACGGGGATGATGTTGCCACCCAGGCTCATGCTGCCAAGGATCACCATTTGCTGTTGAAGTGGTTTGCCAAAAACAGCAGAACACAATGCAACAAAAGATGCCAATGTCATCGCATTGGTTGGACCTGTGTTGTGGAGTTCAACAATGTGAAGGTGGTAGTCGTGATCGCCGGCCTTGATGGATGCACTAACCCGATTTGCATTCGCTTTGAAATAGTCGAAACCAATTTTGATGGATTCTTTGGCTGCCGATTTGGAACCAAGCCCCGATGTCTTTAGAGAACCATTTCCGGTTGTTACTTGCGTTTCAATTCGGTAAAGTCCCAAATGGGAACTTCCTGTCGCAACCGTATGCATCACCCCTGGATTCAGAGGTCCATCTGGAATCAGTGAGCCACCACCTTGCTCCGGGACACTGATGAACTTTTCTTCCAAAGTTTCGATGTCGATGTACGAAAAATGGACATCGAAGAACTCCATGCCACCAATCTTTTTGAGTTGCTCTTTCACTCGACGACGAACTTCGAGTGCGTACTCCAGGCATCGACGGACTGCTTCTTTGTCGTAGGCTTCAATTCACGGAGAACGAATGGGGAAGTTTTCTGCCCCTCTTCGAAGAAATACTCTAGGGTGATGATGCACCAAATGCCGCCGACGAGTAGTTTTTCATACTTCTTGACGATGCTACTTGGGACAACGACTTCCTTGACTCCAAGGTTACCCAAAAAAGCTTCGTAGACATCCCGCTTTTCGTTAAGGGTGACTGTCACTTTGTCAATGACCTTGAGGCTGCCACGCTCTTTGATGATCGACTTGACCTTTTCGGCTTCATCATTGGATGCACAGTAGTTGCCAAGCAGGTATTCCAAAACGTACACAGGTACGTTCGCACCTTCTTTGACAAGTTTCGTGAGGTCTTTGCGAACAACCTTGCCAGGGAAATGCTGGTTGAGCAAGTCGTCTAATGTGGCAGAAATGGTTTCCAAGGTCTATTCCTTATCCGTCTTTGAATCTTTGGAACTGTCTAACGACAATTTTTCGAAATCGTCGGGAGGCAATATTTGAATTCGATCATCCTCGAAGATGATGATAGGTGTGTGGGTCTGTTTAGCTCGTTCGACAACGGAAACAGCCACATTGAGAAAAGCGGATTGTGCTTTCTCGGTAATCGTCATGTCGTCATTTTCACTTCGTATCATTGTTCGGTTCCTGTCGCATTTTGGAATTGTTTCCAACGTTGTGCATCAAATACTTCCAGTGTATCACCGAGTGATTGGGCCAACAGTTTGGGTGGTAATTTCGATCCATCCAAGCAGGACCAGCAATCGACAATAGGTCGATAAAGACTTTGAAAATTGTGGATTCCACGGGTATAGCGTTGTCGGATTGTATGTTCGGGAATGTTGTGACCACCTTGCTTGACTCGATTGGCAACTCGCAAGACAGCCATATCTGGGTTTGGAAGCCACAGGAAGAACAAATGGACTCGATACCCCAACTCCTTCCACTCCAAGACCCTTTGACGATAGCTTCGGGCTGCGAGAGTTGTTTCAAATGCAAACGTCTTTCGTTTCCCAACGAGGTCTTGCATTCGCTCCAGCATTAGTTGCGAGGCCCGGACGTTTTGCGATTCGGGCAAGTAGGGCGACAAACCTGCTGCAATCAAATCGGCATTCAGAAACTCGTTACATCGAACATAGTGGGGCAAGAACTCGTTAGCAAACGTAGTTTTCCCTACACCGTTTGGTCCGCCGATGATGTAGATTGTTGGCTGTTCCTGATTAGAAGTCATCCGTAAAGGCCCTATCTATAATCACGTCTACGCTTTGCTGCTCGATACCGGTTTCGGCGTCACGCAACACGAGTCGAAATTGAGTTTTCTTGTTGTATTGGCGATCTTTGAGCACCAGATTGACCCATTTTTTGCGGTCATCCAGGTTGCTCGACGCACTCTCGAATTTCACCGTTTGAAGGTCTGTTACCGCTTCGTCCCCCTCGTACACTGCGACCTTGAGGGTGATTGGTTTGGTTCGCTCTGCAATTGCGTCCATTTGAATCAAATGGAATCGATGCTGATTTGCGGCGATTCGATGAGGACCACCAAGTACTCGAACGGCAACTGGCTTTACCTTAGTATCCTGTGCTGACTTACCTCGAATGTGCTTGACCGTTACGACTGGGACCACGATCTCCTGTGGCATAGCTCCACCATGGACGAATCTAGCACCACCAACAAAGTGGAAAAGGTTAGCTCCCTTTGGTATCCAAAATTCGGTGTCATCATTTGCTCCAGCCGTTACGCTCAACTTCCCATGCCAAGCAGCATCGGTTGTTGATAGCGATGTTCCAATCAAATACCGTTTCTTCGCAACGATGGTTGTTTCCGGTTTTTCCTTCAGCTTTGTTTTGTCTGTTTCCACACGAGCGGCTTCAGTGAATAGGAATCCATGATCGGCTGTAACGAGGATGTGGTGACCGTTGAGGTTGTTGACGATGTAGCCGACTATGGCAGCGATTTCATCAATTGCTCGTCGCACAGCCTCAAATGTATGTCCCTCGGTCTTTCCGTCGTCTCCGACCGAATCAACAGTATTGTGGTAGATGTACACAACACGCTTGTCTTTGACGAACTCCCGCCCCTCTTCCTTCTTCTTGGCCATAAACTCATGGTTCTTGCAAGCCAAACCGCTAACCGACTTCAAGATACCATCTCGTTCGCTGGCAATGCTTGATTTGCCATCGACCAAGACATCCGTTCCCTTGTAGGCTAGCGTCTTATGTGGCAGCAAACTTGCCATGCCCAATGCGGTGTAGGACGGAAGCACGCCCAATTGCGAAGTTAATGTGGCTTCGAATCGATACTTGCCATTCAATTCGGCAGTAAGTTCTTGAGCAGCTTCAAAACGAAATGCATCGCTGATAATGACATAGGCTCTACGGCTGTCTCCTTCGTCGAGCCAAGGCTTAACATGCCTACCAAAGAACTGATATTGATTCGGGACGCCATCGATTCGCCATTTCGAAATGAGTCCGCTTTGACTTGCATCGGCTTCGATGAATTGTCCCCAGGCAAGTGCAAGGTTCGTCAAATACCAATTCACGTAGTGCGATTCGATTTCGACTCTCAATGGCTTAAGGATACTCCAGCCTGCGGACTCAGCAGCATCAGCGGACTCACAGAAGTGTCGATGAAGTTGATCGAATCGATACAATTCCTTTTCGTATGCCCGATACATCGTGTTTGCATCAGGGTAGTTGAACCCGCTCTTGTGCAAGTTTCTCAGTGCAAAGAACTCTGCGGCTGCGACCAATGCATCGTAAACACAACTTAGAGCTTTTCTTGGAGCATCTGCTGAATCTGCGATGTTGGTTGTGGCCCAATGTCCTGATTGACGACGGGTTGCTATCGCTCGAACATCATCAGAATTGATTGTTTCCGCCGTAGACTGAACTCGTTCACGCAAGCAACTAGCAATTCTCTTCTCTACGGCGAGGAAGGTCATCACATCGACAATCTGGTCAATCTCCAGGTTGTGCAGATGATCTTCAAGCTTCAGTATTGCAGCAGCTTCCGCCGAGAGGCGGTCGTAGCTTGCTCCTTTGCTACTGCTGTCTCTCCATTGAGCTAAGCATACTACTGCATTTGCCCAACCATTCCGAGGCAACAACAAATTGCGAAGGGATTGCGGGACTTCATCCTTCAATTGATGGGCGTAGTCCGTCAGCATCAGTCGAAGGAAAAAGTTCTTGAGCGATGGGACTTCTTCTTCGTAACCAAAGGTTGCTTTGACCATTTGCCAAAAGGAAACATCCAGATCAAACTTCTCGATCTGTGTCCAAACTGCTGGTGGAGTGTCCAATTCGAATTCGCTTCCGGACTCTACCCAAGCATGAAACACCGTTCGAACTAGGTTGAACAATTCTGGTTGATCGGCTCGTGTGACGACAGCGATCATCTTTCGGTCTAGATCATTAACGACATCCGTGGATGCAACGATGTTTTTGAGCTTTTGAAGTCGGTCTTTGGAGTCGAAGAACTTTCGTCGTTCGGCAATATGGGTACGCAAGTGCAGCGTTACCAGCCCCAACTCTTGCAACAACATACTCGCACGATCTGCACGAAACGGACAACTATAGAGCCGAATGTCGAGCAGCCAATCATCTTCGAAATCAGGTTCTTCTGTTGTGGCATAAAGCAGGAACTTGGTTTGTGGTTCAGTGCGTTCCAAACGAATCTTGACCTCCAATGCACCAACTTCGTCGAGGCGTATTGTAGTTACATCGTCCAATGTGAACGATGACAACGAATTCTGGAACTCCTTGTCGGGGTCATTCCAAAAAACAATGCGTTGCCCTTCATCGTGGAAGATTCGATTCAGTGAAGTTTGGATTTGATTTAGGTCACTCATTTGTTTTGAGTCAGTTGTTGGTTGTCCGTTGTTAGTTGCCAGTTATTGTTCACCACAGCCGAGTTACCCCGTAGGGATCGAACGCTGCATCTCTACTCAGGACAGGTACGTGCTCCACAATGGCTTGTGCAATGATAAGCCGGTCGAATGGGTCGCTGTGATGCGGTATCATCGTCGTCAACAGTGATGTGTGCCTCGTTTCGATGGGAAGAATCGTGAAGTCGTTGCCTTCGATCCCTTGCCTCATAAAGTCGTCATAGGAAGTCATCAAGTCGAGCTTATTCTTGCCCACCTTGATTGCAATCTCCCAATAGGTAGCTGGGCTCACCAAGATTTCATTGGATGGGTCAGAGATAAGAGCATCCGCTGTGCGGCTCAATTGCGGTTTTCTTAAGACGAACCAGAGGAACGTATGAGAATCCAATAAGATTCGCATTACATGTACTCCTTGAAATCTTCCAGGTGTTGATCGTCATCGGCGACAATTTCGATCATGCCAATGCAGTTACCCGCTATCCGTGGCAATCGTTTTTTTGCTGACTCAGTGGTCAACTTTGCCACCTGTTTTTGGTTTTCGGTGATGATGATTTCATCGCCGGGTGCCAACTGATGGATAAAGTCCTTAAGCTTTGCTTGGGCTTCTTCGAGTGTAATGGTTATCGACATGCTTCTCTTCCTTAGTTTTTGGCATCACAAAATACAGGTAAACACAAGGTCATTCGATGTATTAGCGGCAGCAATTTCATTCCATGTACTCCTTCATCTCGTCTAGCGGTGCGTCGAAGTCAGTAGCCATATACAGGACACTTCCTTTACCCAATCCGGGCGGTGGACGTTTGGCAATCATCTGCACTTCGCTTACCAACTTTGCTACTGTTAGATGGTTCTCTGTGATGATGATTTCATCGCCGGGTGCCAATCGATGGATTAGCTCCTTCAAATGGGCCTGTACCTCGTCGAGTGTTACGCTTTCGGACATGTTTTACTTCTTTGCTTGAGGTGAATCGAAAAATCGGTAGCCACGCAGTCAATTAGACACGTGTAATTTATTGGATGTTCGGACGGATATTTTTGACCACTGATGGCACGGATTGAAACGGATGAAGACATCGGCTTTGATGTTCGGAACGGTGATTGGAGTCTACATACCATCTTACTCATCATCCTTTCCGCCAGTGATTCCCTTGGATTCTGCCAAGAGGTCACCGAACTTGGCGTAGTTGACTTTGACTCCATCATCAAGATCGAGGCTGATCTTTTGATCGGCTGCGTTTTTCAGTTTCTCTTCAAACGAAGCTAGCTCTGCTTGCTTTTTCTTTAGTTCGTCTCGTTCCTTTTGGAGCTTCTTCCCATGACTGGTACTAGTTGCTTTAAGCTTGTCACCTTCAAGCTGGTCGATACGAGCAGCGATCTGACCTTGAAGGGGAATGACATATTCAGTCCGCATCCGAGCCAACGTGCCCTCGTTGTAGCGATGAAGGTAAACGAGGCATTGGAATGCTCGTTGCTTGCCGCTTGAAAACATCCAATATATTGGACGCTTCTTGTACATCGACAGGTGATGCTTGTAGAAGCCGTTCGAAAGGTAACGTCGAATGGTCTCCCGTGGTTGCTCGCTGACGGTCGGACCAAGGCTCTCTGCGATGAACAGAAGGTTCTCTTCGAGTCCTACTTTTGGCCATGCGACGCTAATGAACTCGACAATTCGATTCGTAGCGTCATCGGCGATGCCCCAATCGGTATCAAGAACGGGAATGATTCCGTCGTCATCTGCCTTAAAGTTTTGGTATTGGTTTGGGTCAAAACTTTGATTGCCGCTGTGGGCATAATTCAGTCCTGGGTGGTCGAGGCTATAACGCCCCATTGTGCAGCCGATGGCGTAGGAAAGAAGTCGCTTGATGTCTTCTTCACGCTCTGGACGATACAGTGTGATTTGCTCGTCGGGAATCTCTGGTGAGAGTTCGTCTTGCAGGCTAACCAATGTCTCGAGTTCCTCGATGTTCGCGACACCGCCGACACTTTCGACCCAGCGATCTATTTTGCCTTGGCAGTAGTTGAGTATGTTCTCAACAGGCGTGACGCCACCGACGCCAAGTTCTTTGGCGAGTTCGATGATTTCACTTGCGTAATCGAGACGATTCATTCGTTCTCCAAAAACTCCTTTACTCCTTCGTAGAACTTCCGCCAATCCACCCCTTCAAGATCATCCTTTTTCTTGGCACTTCGATGGGCAACGATCTGCTTTTGCATATCGAGCAACATCAGTGTTTGGCGTAGAGACAGCCCTTCATCCCCAGCGAACACGGCGAGGGAAGAGGGAAGCGAGACCTTTTTCTGTTGGTCTTGACTGGCCTCGCCTGTCATTAGGAAGTCCAGTGACAGTCCCAATGCACGTGCGATATCGAGCAAGTTATCGGCACTTACGCTTCGCTTGTCGTTTTCCAAATCAGATAGGAATCCCTTAGAAATTCCGGCTTTTTTGCACAGTAAATCTTGAGTCCAGTTGAGTTCAGTCCGCCTGGTTTTTATTCGCTCGCCGACACCTGACACTAGATGCTCCTTGTCTTTCGGGGGATCCCGTGACTAGTTGAAAACTGATAAATCGACAGTGTATCCTTCAGACAGCGTTCCTACAATCGGCAGCCTGCTTGACTTACTGTTTTGCGAACATTCTAACTTAGCGACAATGGCGATTGCGTTGACTTTTACGTTAAGGAGGAAGTTATGCGTTTCGAAGGTGCAGTAATCAGAGAGCAGGGAATTTTGTTTGCAGTGGTGGTGGTCAAACACCACGTTGTTAACGTACCCTCAGAAGCAAGGAAAACCATTGCTAGCTTCATGCCAGTTTTCCCAGGAATGCCAGTAGTTTTGATGGCTCAAGACGCTCGTGGCACCCCTACCTATTTTGGCAGGCCGGATATAGCTAAGTTTTTGGCAAATGTGCCCGTAACTTCGATTCCGTGGCGTGAATACACTGTCAGTTGAAGGTTGTCTTTGGTTCGAACAAGCATGTTCAATTAGGGAGATACATCATGAGGCATTTGAAGAACCTTGGGGAGAAGTTTTCTATCGCACTACCCAAGGATAAGAATGGGTACTTGGGCCGAGCGTGCCCAAAGTGCAAGAAATACTTCAAGATCACTCCTGGAACGGGACTGCCTGAGCCAACCTGCCATGCAGTTGCCCTTATTGCGGTCACTCATCAGCACCAAATGAGTTCAATACTAAGGCCCAAATTGAGTATGCAAAGTCGGTCGTCATCAACAAGGTGACCGGGGCACTACTCAAAGACTTGAAGTCCCTGGAATTCAATCACAAACCAACGGGTGGGTTTGGTATTGGAATCAGCATGAAGGTGGAAGGCCGGGCCGAACCAGTTCGCAGATACTTTGAGTTGGACCTTGAGGAAGAAATATTTTGCGATAGCTGCGGTTTGAAATACACGGTCTATGGCACGTTTGCTTTTTGCCCTGATTGCAGGAAGCACAACTCGCTACAAATCTTGAGAAAGAACCTTGCATTGGCAACTCAGCAAATCGATCTGTCGGAATCGCAGACATCGGAACTTGCAAAAATCTTGTTGCACGATGCACTTGAGAACTGCGTGTCTGCATTCGATGGATTTGGACGTGAGTCATGTTCTGTATTTGCAAAACATGCCACTGATCCAGCGAAAGCTGCCGCAACTTCATTCCAAAACATCGTCGGGGCTCAGCGAAATGTCTTTAACCTCTTTGCAATCGATCCTTCACTTGCGATTCCTGCGGACAAGTGGGCATTGGCAACCATTGGATTTCAAAAACGCCATTTGCTGGCTCACAAAATGGGGATCGTCGATGAGTCCTACATCAAATCGACAAACGATCAAAGTTCTAGAGTTGGAAGAAAGGTACAAATCGAGGTATCCGAGGTTCGAGAAATGGTCCAGATTGTGGGACAGCATGGCGAATTCTTCATCCAAGAACTAGAGCGATTGGCTGGACAAGGTTCAACAACTATTCAGCCACTTTCCTAGTGTCATTTTGGAAAAAACAATGAACAGTTCCATTGCTTCAAATCCTGAGTTCGACAGGTACGTACTCGAAACAGGCGAAAGCAACAATATTGACGCCAAGGGGCCAATTGCTTGGGATAACTCCGCTCATGCAGCCGGACTAGCAAAGGATATCCAATGGACTGGGAAAAATTTCAGTTCGCTCGAGGCATGTGTATCGATCTCGACGATCCGATTGTAGATGACCCGAATTGGCCAAATAGTGATCCCAGCGGATTCTTCGAACGTGTATTGTCTCAGCAAGTTGGACCACAATATCGAATGCCCCTGCAGAAATACGGCCTCGCACTTGGACTATTTAGAGACGTTGGAATTGTTGATTACCCACATCACTATGATCTGAAGCGAGAACTGGAAGCGGAGCTTGGTATCTCTGTCGAACAATTCATTGGCTTGGGGCAAGTTGCCTGTGGTTTAAGCAAGGCTAGCCATGGTGGGGTTCCATGTATTGGAACATTTACTAAGGAATACTTAACTGATGCATGTATACAGGGGCTTGCTTTTTGCATTCCCGCAAATTGGGGGCCTTTCCTTGAGCGAGTGGCTTGCAATCGAGACAGGTTTAGAAGATTTCCAACCGGCCTGAATACATCGTTGAAGATTCGATTCATTTGCAATTCGGTTTCAATCCAATTCGTCGTTATCCGATTGTTGAACTTGGTCTGAATCGATTTTTAGCAACTGACCACAAGCTAGTGATCGACCGAGTTACAATCGGTTTGTTCTACGATCTTTTCGAAGCAAAACGCACAAGTTTTTCCAAGAACTTCGGATTTGCATTTGAAAAGTTTGTGGGGTCGCTGATTGCCTGTGCTGGCACTTCAGGTCAAATCTGGTCGGCATCGGATTGGGAACAGCAACAGGCCCGCAAGAAACAGAATCAAAAAGTAAGTGATTGGGCATTTCTGGGAGATAACCACACCGTCTTATTCGAATGCAAAAGTCTCCGGCCTTCCTTGGAGCTAACGACGTATGGGTCAGTTGAAAGCATGGACATACTGCGTGGTCGAGTCAAAAAGGCTGTGTTGCAGCTTACGGGACATGCAACTGACATAAATCACGGCAAATGGGATCAAGAAGGACTCAGGAAAGCACTGACACTCGGAGTGGTCGTGACGTATGGAAAGTTCCATGCAATCAATGGTCCATTTGTAAAAAAGCGAATACGAGAAGAACTAAATAAAGAAGGCACGTCTCCGATTCCATTTACGGTATTATCGCTGAATGAACTAGACACCGTTGTTCGGCTAGTCGAATTAGGGCATCCGCTTGATGAAATAATCCACAAGATGGCATCTGACGAATCGCACTTTGATCCACTATCGCCATTTGGTGCAAAACTAAAAGACAATGCAATTAGCTCGGCAACAATGGTACGAGGTAAAGAGTTTTTGGAGCGAGTTCTTACAGGAGCACTCGCCGAACGAGCTTAGATCAAGCATCGAATTCCCCTCTTTTTTTAAGAACACCTAATGGCAATCTACGAAATATCTTCAGACAAGTTCCGCAAGATCGACGAAACTTCGTTCAGTATTGCAGGTTTACGAGAGCGGCAAGACTTGCAGCGACTACTTCGATGCCAAATTGAGATCGTTGCCCCCGACACCCTTGTGATCTCCGAAGAGTTCATGGAATGGCAAGATAGCAATCGGCGAATTGATTTGCTCGGCATCGACAAGAACGCCAAGCTTGTAGTCATTGAGTTGAAACGAACGGAAGATGGAGGACACATGGAACTCCAGTCTATACGGTATGCCGCCATGGTTTCGGCAATGACGTTTGCTCGAGCCGTGGAAGTCTACACTGACTATTTGGAGAAAATCGAAAGCAACAAAGACGCTTTAGCTTCGATTCTAGATTTCCTCGATTGGGATGAGCCAGACGAAGATCAATTTGCCCAGGAAGTGCGAATCGTATTGGTTTCTGCCGAGTTCTCGAGGGAGCTTACGACCACAGTCATTTGGCTAAACGAAAGTGGGTTGGACATCGAGTGTGTTCGCATCAAGCCGTACAATGATAATGGACGCATCCTCGCAGATGTTCAGCAGATTACACCATTGCCAGAAGCTGAAGACTATCGAGTTAGACTCAAGGAGAAGCAACAGCTTGAGCGAGTCTCACGAGCCACAAGTCGTGACATAACCAAGTACGATGTCACTGTCGATGGTCAAATTCACGAGCGACTTCCGAAACGAATTGCGATCTATACGATTGTTCGACACCTTACGGACACTGGCCACTCACCTGAGGCTATTGCCGCCGCAGTCCCATGGAGAAGTTCGATGTTCCGTTCGGCAAATGGATTGCTATCGGAAGAGCAATTTGCGTCGCAACTTAAAATTGAAGCAGAACAAGGTGGCAAGGCTTTCGATGGCCGTCGCAATTTTTGTTCGGACAGCGAATTGATCATTCACGAAGGGAAGACCTATGCATTCACGAACCAATGGGGGCCTCGGACGCTCAAAGCCATGGATCAACTGATCGTCGCGTTCCCTGGTGCAGCAATTTCCTATCGAGTTTCGGAAGAGTAATCGGTGGAAACGCATAGTGCCCACACTAATCTTCCTTCTTGGCCTCCCTGGTTGGCAGTGGAACTCTCAATTTGGATTGCAGAAGCTTGGCTTTTATTCTCGTGACCAAAAAAGAAGGGGTGATGTTCGGCTTAAGGAACGACGTTACCGTCTTTTTTCTCTTCCTTGGGTGGAACCTTGAACGCGCCGTGGTCGGCGGCGAAGTGCGCCGTCAAATAGAACAGCTTGGCAGCCGATGCAATCTTGTGGAAATTGATTTTCGAGACTTCATCCGTAGGCCGGTGATAATCGGGATGAAAACCACCGAAGAGAAACGCGACAGATGTTCCCTTCTTGAAGAAGTTGGCTTGATCGCTTCGGCCAAAAACACCTTCCTCGTCATATTCGAAGGCAAAGTTAACATACTGATTGGCTCTCATGATTACTTCGTGCAGGTCTTGATCGCCTTGCTTGCTCCCCACTAAGTGAATGGATGTCTCATTCTCACTTGCGGTTTCTCCTTGCTTTTCCTCGTTCCTTCCGACCATGTCGACGTTGAGCATGCAGACCATCTTGTCCAAAGGCAACAGCGGGTGGTCGACATAGTAAGCCGATCCAACCAATCCAATCTCCTCGCCAGCAAACCACATGAACAAGACGCTTCGCTTGGGCTTGATGGGATTGACGGTGACGGCACGCGCAATGCTCAGCAGCGCGGTGGAACCGGATCCGTTGTCGTCGGCACCAGGAAAGAGCGACCCATTCGACAAGCCCAAGTGATCCAAGTGAGCGCCAATGACGACATATTCATTCCTAAGATCCGGATCGGAACCGGGTTGCCAAGCAAGGACGTTGGGAATGGCGGTCGGTTCCTCGCGGTACCTAAGGTCGAGTTTCACGTTTCCCTCGGCCAAATGGACTTCCGCTCCCTCGCCATCGAGTGACTTTATCCAAGTTGGATCCCCATTCATCGCCTTCACAATGGTGGTTGCTGCTGCCGTGGAAATAGTCCCGGAAAGACTGGCTGCTCGCTGTCGCCCGCCTTCTCGTTGCAGTTGTGATCCCGATTTGGGCTCGCCATCGACGATGCGGAAGGTGGCCACCGGTTTTTGATTTGCAATCAAGCCCGCTGCTCGTCCTTGAGCTTTTGCGTCAGCCGTGTAGAAGACAATTTTGTCTCGCAGTGAAACGGATGGGTCCAGCTTTTGGGAATCACCGAAAAGACGAACGAACGCAACCCCACCACTCACCTCGGCAACGTTGGTAAATCGTTCAAGTCCGATAGATTTATCGAAAAGAATCGAGAGATCGTTCGGACCTGTCAGCTTGGATTGAGTTGGCTCGACCCACAGGCGAGACATCGGAAGCATCTGAAAGTAGGTACCACCGTCTCCCATTGGCTCGAGCCCAAATTCGGCGGTTTTTCCAGCGACCCAGTGGGCAGCCTTGGTGTATCCAATTTGCCCAGAGCCTCTGCCCTCGAATACGGGGCCTGCAAGCACCGACAGCCACTCTTTCGCTCGCTCGTCGGTGATCGCATCAAACCCTGTCTTTAAATCGCTAGCTGGTTCGATGCTACCATCAAATTGAGCTTGAACCTCGAGTCCAAAGAGTCCAGCAAGAGTCGTCGACAAAAAAAGAAAGGCCGCGGAACGGGATAGTCGCTGGAACATAAAGGATCCTAGGAAGATTGAAGGCGTTTGCGCGGCGGCAAATTGAAGGAATACAGTCTAAACTGAGGCGCTCCCATCTTGCAACCGCTACCCATTGACTTTGCCAATTCCGTCATCACGAAGGCGCGCAAGCTCCCAACCAACTCCTCTATTCGACGTTAGAATTGGCCATGGACTCAACCGTGGCTCACCGCCAGTTGGATGCATTTTCAAGCCAAGGAACTGATGAATGAGCAAGCAATTCGCAAAAAACAAAGCAAGACAATCGGTTCTTAAGAATGGGGAAAGCAAGTCCAACTATGGGAAACTAGCTGTTGTTTCTGTTTTTTGTGCATCGATGCTGCTACTGTGCTATTACTTACTTCCATTGCCCGAAAGGTCTTTGCCATCAGAAAACCCCACAGAACCGAGTACAAACGTGACTTCGGCGGAAGCCAAGTCGCAGTCGGATTTTCCCGCCGAAGTCGCTCGGTTCACTCTACCCAAAAATTCGGTTTACACAAATAGCGTAGAGGAGAAAAAGAGACTCCTCAGCGATGTGGAACAAGCAGTTGAAACGTATCCGGTAGATGCATCTATTTTGCACATTGCAGGTTTGACCTACGCTGAGCTTCAACAAACGGAGAAAGCGATAGAATTCCTAAAAAAGGCGGCGGAAGTTGATCGCAAAAACCCGCAAGTTGTCGTTGCGTTAGCCGAAATCCTCATGCAAGTTGGAAAGCAGGAGGATGCGGCGACCGTATTGGAACGCTCCGTAAATCAAGGAGTGGCGACAGAGAATTTGCTGTCCACGTTAGGAGAAGCGTATAGCCAACTTGGTAGAGTGGGGGATGCAATCAAGACGCTTGAACGAGCGGTCGAGACAACGCCGTCCCAATCAGAGCAATCCAAAGCTTCGCTTCGCTTGGCCCAGGCATTGACTCAACATGGACGATTTGAGGAAGCAGAAGTGCACGCTCGCAAGTCGGTGACTCAACGACCTTCAGACGCCGCAGCTTATGTGGCTCTGTCCAACGCGTTGATGAGACAAAACAAACGTGAAGAGGCATTGGAAATTCGCGCGCAAATGCCAAAACCAGTCCCTAACCTCACCACCGACGATCAAAAGTATGAGCTGTCATTTCGCGGATTTGCGAGCCACCACTACGCGTTATTAGGTTCTGTGTATGCTGCTCATGGGTCTCTCTCGATTGCGAATAAGTACTTTGTTCGATCGCTAGAACTGACCCCGGATTCGGCAGCGACTGCATCGCTGCTAGCCGATTTATTACGCCGACAAGGTCGAACGCAGGATGCCATTGCAACTTACAAGCGTTTGGTCGTGATTCAGCCTGACAATTTGATGAACTACCACAACCTGGCGAGCCTAGCTGTTTCCGTTAACGATTTGACGTCGGCGGAAAACGCACTTCGAATGGCCATCAACGCGGACTCAAGCGGCCAAGCCGATCTGCAATTGGCAAGGTTTCTCCTTGGGACTGGAAACGTAGGGAACGTTGTTTCGCATGCTCAAATTGCAGTAGACCGTCTAGGTACGATCGATTCTTATTTGGTATTGATCGATGCCTTGCGTGCGATCGGAGACACTGGATCTGCATTCAAAGCTTATCTCAAAGCAAAAGAGATTGCACCCAACGATCCGCGACTTGCCAGCTTCAAATCCTAACGATGGGCATGGAAAAGGCTACGAAAGCTCTCATGGCGTTCGAAATTACTTTGAGGTTGGAAGCTGTTGTTTTGGTTTCGGATTCCCGCGACCTTGTATCAAATGCACCGTCCGCTGGAGATGTTCACATGGGAAGGTCTCTTGGTCTCCGCCGGGCCACGTCACGAGAATCGGATCGACTTTCGTAGCTCTTCCCAAACCAAAATGCAGTTCCACTCCGTAATGACTTTGATAGCCTCGCCCAGCATGGACCATGGCGATCTGTTTGCTTCCCTCGGCTGAAACTTGAGCAATTGCCCCGATTGCATCGCGATTGACCGAGGAGCCAATCAATCGAATACCAATCCAATTCCCCATGTTGTTCGAACGGTTTTCAAGGTAAGTCGGCCGCGAGTTCGCATTCAAAAGTACGCAGTCGATGTCGCCATCACGATCGAGATCTTCAAAACCAGCACCGCGGCTACTTTCGGAAATCTCAAGTCCAGGGCCTGCGGACTTCGAAACATCGCTAAAGCCGCCTCGACCGTCGTTGAGCATCAGTGTGTTTTTAGCTCGATAAGTCGTGCGATCATCGATCAATTCGATGTTTTTCAAAAAATGGCCGTTCGCAAAAAAGACATCTAGATCTCGGTCATTATCGAAATCGACTAGCCCAACGCCCCAATTCGTCTGCGCGAGGACGGAACTTCCCACACGGGACACGCGACTGACATCTTCGAATAGCCCGTCCCCCAAGTTTCGATACAGCACCGGCATTTGCCCAGTGTAGTTCGTAATTAGAAGATCAATTCGTCCATCGTTGTCATAGTCTCCAGCATCCACTCCCATGCTGCCGTTGGCGGCCCCCCCCAAATCATACGCCAAGCCAGCTAGTAATGCAGAATCGACGAAATGTCCGAATCCATCATTAACGAAAAACTGATTGGGGGATGCGTCACTGCACACAAAGATATCGGCATCGTTGTCGCCATCGAAATCTCCGCAAACGATTCCCATACTGGGACCTGCGGCTGCTGCGATCCCCGACGAGATACTAACATCGGCAAACGTTCCGTCCCCAAGATTTCGATACAAACAATCTGAAGCCGGCGGAAAATCTTTTGGGCCTGGCGGATACGGCGATGATCGAGGAGCTTCACCATATTGATCAAAGGAAAACTCAACGTAGTTGCTTGTGAACAGGTCGAGCAGTCCATCGTTATCGATATCTAAACACGCAATGCCGGATCCGAATCGAGGTTCATTCGCGATTCCGATAGAATTTGCCTCAAGTGCAAACGTCCCGTCTCCGTTGTTAATAAATAGTTCCACGGCACCGAAATTGCTGGTCATCAAATCCTGGTCGCCATCGTTGTCGAGATCGGCAGCGACAGCACCCATCGCAAAACTGCCGCTCCTAACTCCTGCGGAGTCCGTCACGTCGCCAAATGTTCCATCGCGATTGTTTCGATACAACGTGTTCCCTGGATAATTGGTTTTCGACGCCTGTATGTCCAACCCAGTGGATAACTCGTGTCCATTGAGCAAATAGACATCCGTCCAGCCATCGCCGTCGAAATCGAAAAGGGCCATGCCTGTCATCATCAATTGTGGCAAGTAGTTTTTTGATCCGCCGCCATCGAAATGCTGAGCCAACATGCCTGAATTTTTCGCGTTGTCTACGAACGTAAAGGGTGGTTGCGCCTCAACGGAAGTACGCGGCAAAAACAAAACGGCCGAGACGACCATTACGAAAAAAGGATTTTGTTGATTCATTGGCTCGTTAGTTTGGATTGCAACCGCAGGTGATCAGCCTTTGCGGATAAAGTGGGCTGCGTAGCTTCGGACATGTTGACCGTTCAAAACATGAAATGTTCGAAGCTGTTGCACGACCGAATCGGAAAAGTGGCTGAGCGGAACATGCACCAGTGCTTTCTTGAACAACTTCGCTATTTTCTTCAACGCCAATCCGGGAGCCGACCAACTCAGCAACGCGATGTGCCTGGCCTGCGAATGAAGACAAGCGGCAGCTACCAAGCGTTGTTCGAGAGTGTCGGCGAAGTCCAGCAGTTCGTCTTCCCAAATGTCGGCAATATGCCGTGGGGGGAAAAGGAACATCGCACCTCCATAAGTCGATACGGCAACTCCGGGACCTAGCATCTCTTTTTGGAATGGCGTTGCAAAAAAAGCCAGTGTGGACTCTTGGTCATGCTCTGCAAACCATGTTGCACGCCACGAGTACTCGCGCGGGTCTGGCTCGTTGTCAAAAAGCATGACCGCGGCGTCGAGGTGGCCAATTGTCGGCGGTTGTACCTTGACGTAGAGCGAACCGTCGTACCAATGGCGAAGTGTCTCGCGAAGGTCGATCCCGTCCATCATGCTGGTCGTAAACTTCTCGGTGCGAGCCAAATCGGCACCGATCATGCCTTGGGCTCGTTCAATAACCCGATTGCGAAAACTCTCGATGCGTGTGTCTTCGTCGGGCCATGAACACTGCTGGTAAGGGTTCCATCGCATCTTCCACTGACGCTGGTCCAATTTTTGCGGACGTCGATTGAGTTCCAGCGAGTGCCAACGGGTAGGCGGACCTGGCAACCGACTGGTCATCGACACTTGACCGATCCCAGGCAAATACGCTTTGTCGATTCCCATTCGGAGCGAGGGCCAAGGCAAGGGTTCATCGAACGGATAGTTCTTTGCCGCTTCGACTAAGTGAATCGTGTACTGATCTCCCATGACCTGCTGCGAAGAGCGCGCGATGGTGTAGAAACTAGGGGTGAAACGGCGTTCCAACAGGGTTTGGTTTCGAATGTACTTGAGGCACTGTGATAACAACAAGGGTGGGATCTTACGAGCACGATTGCCCATGTCGGCTAAATAACTCTGGCGAGTTGAGATCAGCATTTCCTTGATCCCGTCGACAACCAGCGAGCTGTCGTCGTCCAAGAATTTTCTAGCGTTTTCGTACAACCCGGTGATGAAGGGAAGTTCTCCCATGAAGAACATCAGCGTACGAGAGTCCACCGAGTAGTTGTCAGCTGGCATGACGTCTTCTTCACGGAGTATTGGCGTCCCTCGCTTGTATGGGTGTTCGGAACTCGTTGACATGGCTTCCCTCAGCCATGGCCAATCCTGAAGGTCGCAAAGGCAGACAACGTTAGCGTACTTTTGTTTCAGTTCCTTCAATCGAGAAGCCATGAATTGGATTCGGTCGAGACGCTGTTGGCTCGTCGGATTGGGAATGGCTGGTAATGCGGCCGTGCAAAATCGCTCGATAGTCGTTTCTCGCAAAGCAAACGGATCAGGGAAAATCGATGCGTCTGGATCAAAATCCTCGCATTCCTGATCGATAAAATGGAGCGGGGTTCGGTCCGAAATGCCAAACCGGATGGCAGCAACCACTGCCTGGCATGGGTCAATCGGGACGTACGATGCAGTCCGAACGAGTTCGTCCAACCCGTTGGATTTCGAGACGGAATCGTTGGAATCGAATTCCAAAGTGGCAAGCTGCACGACCGCGTTCGGTGTTGGGAGTTGCTCAACGCCGGACAAAACGGATTTTCGAAACGAGGCCGGAAGGGGGATCGCGATGCAATCAAAAGAATGCTCTAGCAAGAACCGCCGAACCGCAACCGAATACGAAGCGCTGCCATGTACGACCGGGAGGAGTGTTAACGAGTCGTCGAATTGAAGTGAATCCATCATCAACAACAGTAGTCGCAAAATGAGACAAAGCATTATCCGTGAGACTGATTGTATCAGGTCTATCTCGCCTCAGAAGCAATGTATGCCGATTTCCATTTCTTGTCGTTTCCTACGTGAATCCTGGAATTTTTGGTCAATTT
>JANMLD010000462.1:0-17168 GCA_031372345.1 Pirellula sp. | reverse complement strand
TTGAAGCTCCTTTTGAATGAATTTTTAGGCTCACTCCATTGGAGCTTTAAGCTGGGCTTCTCAACAAACGAATTTCCAGAATTTGCCAACAAGTGAGAAGCTAGCATTCAGATGTCGGCCCGGCTAAAGATCGAGGCCGATTAGTGCTTTATCCAGATAAGATCTATGGATCGGGAGGGCGAGGCTCCTGCCGAGCTTGGCGCCGCCATGGTTCGGCAGGAGCCTCACCCTCCCGGGCTATGAATTCGTTGAGTAAAGTCAATGCAATGATGTTTACTACGTTGGTAACGCTCTCCCGTTACCGAACCCCAATTTGTTAATCTGGACAAACGCACGACCGTCATTGTTCCAAATGCAAATGGCGATATTGTCGATGGCAACTGGTACAGTTTTCACTGATGCGACGAAAGGGCTCAATGATGCTGGATGGTATCGCTTGAAGTTTGACGGATCTATCCCATTGCCGAATGGCTGCAAGGAGTTTCTGGCTGTCGGATTCCGATTCTTTCAAAAGCATTTGAAATCCATCCGGCTGCTTGGAAACGATTTCCATACGCAACATTTCTGTGAAGTGTTGTCGCAAGATCAATGCCTCGTGGGCAGGGTCCATGTCAGGGTGATCGGGTGAGGACTTCCAATCGGAGGCTTCTAGTTGTTCGAGATGGTTATACGTATGGTCTAACTCCACCATAGCCTCTGCCATCGGTGGCAGTTTCGACGACTCGGGGAATTCGGGATGAAGTGTATCCAGGAATGAGTCCGGCAATCGATGCGCCGACGAAACCGATTCAAACAAGCCGCGATAGTCGTCGTCCGTTCCTGCAAGTTTCAGAATTGCCATTGAGGCAGACGGTTCGATCAACCCTGCCGAAACGCAAGCTACGGCGGCGGCGGCTGGACTGCGGTGCTTGCCATGATGGCAGTGGATATAGATAGGACCCTCCAAGTCACGCACTGCTTTGGCCAATTCTTGGGCTCGCTCCCGAAGAATGCCATTGTAGCCATGCGGAAGATGGACGTAGCGCAATCCATATTGTTTTGCCATCGCCACTTTAGGGGCTGCACCGTCAACACTGATGATCGTCTTGACCCCCAACTCCATCAATTCACGAAACGCAGCTTCTCCGTCAGGCTGCCCGCCCGAGATCACCTTTTCGTGGATTTGAATTGAGTTGGGTAGGTGTTTTGTCGCCAGTTTGTGCAGCTCAACCTTGGAATTCGCAGGTCCCTGGCTATCCCGCCGTTCCTGTGCAAGAGACGAGTTCAGAATAATGATCAATAGCGCAAACGCGATGGCCGCGAACAGAGATTTCATATTGTTATCGATTGCAAGTTCTTTTGCGTCTTACTGCAATGTGGATCGCATTTCAAAGTCATTATTGTTATATTTTAGCAGTTGTAAGCACATGTGGACAAGTATTTTCCGGCAATTAGCCGTTTGGGCGTTAGCCGCGGTTTCCTAACGGCGAGCGGCAACGTAGTTTCTACCGGGAAGGAGAGGCCACCCCTGTAAACATCATTGCATTGACTTCTCTGAACGAATTCATAGCCCCGGAGGGTGAGGCGGTGAGGCTCCTGCCGAACCTCTGCGACGCCAAGCTCGGCAAGAGCCTCGCTCTCCCATTAAAACCCTTGGCCGATAGTTTTCTCTCCGCCGCTCGCCTAAGTGCTTGTTGAAAAACGAAGTAAAGTATGTTTCAATGCTGAATCGTTTGGGAGCTGCTGACAGACGCCGGATAGTAACCGAAATGCAACTCATAGACTTCAGCGATTACTCACCTCTCGGAGCATCAAATGACACTCGCATTCCTGGTTTGTATTTTGGCAGGTGTCATCGCGGATTCCGAGAATAGTACGGTCGCCGACCGTTTCGTTGTCGAGCACCCGACTTTGATGAACCTTGGTTTCGAATGGTCGATTCGCGGTGATGCAAATCGAAATGCATCGGTCTCAGTGCATTTTCGTGCGGTAGGTGAGTCCATTTGGCGCGAGGCATTGCCGCTGGTTCGCGTCGGTGGCGAAAACGTATACCGACGTCGCGAAAACCTTGACTACACCGTTCCAGACGGATTCGCTGGCAGTATTCTCAACGTGTTGCCTGGAACAGATTATGAGTGCAAATTTCAGTTAACGGACCCAGATGGCGTGTCCGGCGAAACGACACAAAACGTACGGGTTCGCACTCGCTCAGAACCTCAACCGTATCCTGAGGGCCGGAAGTTACACGTATACCCATTTGACTATCAAGGCCCGCGTGAGGAACCCAGCTTCACAAGCCTACTGCAAGCGTACTATGGCTCCGGATTAGGCGATTGGAGCGTCATCTGGGAACGAAGGGCTCAACCAGGCGACACCATCCTCGTCCATGCAGGTTTATACAAACCAGAGCGACTCAACTACGTGGACCCCATGATGGCGCCCTTCGACGGTAGCATGTCACTCACGCTGAAAGGCACTCTCGAAAAACCGATCACGATTAAGTCCGCGGGTGATGGTGAAGTTGTTTTTGACGGCGATGGCAACCATCGACTGTTCGACGTGATGGCTTCCAAGCACCACATTTTCGAGGGACTGACCTTTCGCAATACCGATATCGCTATCTTCGCCGGTCAGAAAGAAGTGCTGGGCGCGATTGGCCTAACCGTAAAGAATTGCCGATTTGAGAATATTGGGTTTGGGGTCTGGACCGAATACGCTGGATCGAGCGACTTCTACATTGCGGACAATCTTTTTCTCGGACGCGATGATCGCTTTCGATTGATTGGATGGACAGGACCGCTATGGGCAAGTGCTGGTCCCTATCGTTCGCACTTGCTGACAAGCTACTACGCGGTCAAGGTGTACGGCCCCGGTCACGTCATTGCGCACAATGCAATCGCCTATTTTCACGACGCGATCGGTATCTCAACCTATGGGACGCCACCGACCGATCCTGATCAAAGGGCTTCCTCGATCGACATTTACAATAACGACATGCATATGCTCAACGACGACTTTGTTGAGACCGATGGAGCGGTGCACAATGTGCGAGTGATGAACAATCGTGGCGTCAACGCCGCGCATGGCGGTTATAGCGCGCAGCCGTCGTTTGGCGGACCGGTCTATTTCATTGGCAATTTGTTGTATCACGTGCCAAGTGTTTCGGCCTTTAAATTCTCGGCCAAGCCAGCTGGCTTGTTTGTGTACCACAACACGATCATCGGTGAACAGGGTTCTGCCGATCCTACCTCCAACGTTCATTTCCGAAACAACCTATTCTTGGGCAGAGACACGCCAGGCCGAGGGATCATGACGTGGGCCAATGGAACAGGCGATTACAGCTCAGATTACAACGGCTTTCGCCCCAACAAAGGGGCGGACTCGCAATACACATGGCTCAGTCCCAGGCCAGGAAAATATCTTTATGAGCCTACTCCGCAGGATTGGCGAAGTTTTTCAAAACTCTCGGATTTGCACCAAGCTACGCAACAAGAAGCTCACGGCATCGAAGTCGATTTTGATATTTTCGAGCAGTTAAGTCCGCCCAATCCGGCCTTGCGGCACGCCGTCTATCATGCCATGGACCTCAACTTTCGACTCAAACCAAGCAGCAAGGCCGTCGATGCAGGCGTCGTTATTCCGACAGTGAACGACGGGTTTATTGGCCGCGCGCCCGACTTAGGTGCAATCGAAGTAGGCAAACCGCCAACCAAATACGGACCTCGCTGGATCACTTGGCAACCGTTTTATCGTTGAGCTCCGTTGCGGCTACAACGCTGTCATCTTCCGCTACAATGTCCCGTCGGCAAGAAACGATCGTAGAGTGCCACGGGGCGACACGACGACATGTGCAAAAAAGAACTCTAGAATTCTCCCATGCAGCGCGATGTCTCCTTGATGGTAGTTCCCAGTTCGGACAACCAAATTCGAATGATCCGCGGTGTCATGGACTACGCCCGAGACACAGGTTTGATAAGCATCGCGAAGAATGCCGCGATTCCATACGTCCCTTGGTCGATGATCGACCAAATCGAAAGCGATGGAGTCGTTGCCTACGCAGAGTCGGCAGAACAGCTTTCTCTGCTGACAAAGTTGAAACGACCAGTGGTCAACGTGACCAAGCATATGGAACCGTCGCGAACCATGGCGACCGTCCATTCTGACAACCGTTTGATCGGGCGGCTAGCGGCTCAACACCTATTGAGCCTTGGTTTAAAGAAGTTTGCTGTAGTAGGGCACTTCGATTGGTACCACAATCGTCTTCGTCGCGGTGGTTTCGTGGAAACACTCAATGAGGAGCAATTCGCCGCCCACGAAATTGACGTCAAGTTTGAATCGGAAGTAACTGGCGACGTGAGCGTTCGCCGCCTTGACCGATCGGCCTTGTGTAAAGCCTTGGCTGCTTTGCAATTTCCTATCGGTATCTTTGCGACGCATGACGAGCTCGCGTACGAAGTAGTCGATGCTTGTCATGCTCTAGATCGATCGGTCCCGTTTGACGTTAGTGTGCTTGGTGTGAATGACAATAGAATGATTTGCGAAACAACGACTCCGACGTTGTCGAGCATCGCGCAGAATTCGGAACGGATCGGTTATCTCGCGTCAGAACTGATAACCCACTTGATCAACGGTGGACAGCCGCCAGACGCTCCAGTTTGTGTCGCGCCCTCGCAACTTGTTGTTAGAAGGTCGTCGGACTATTTGGCCATTGACGACGCCTCAATCGTTCCAGTGGTTCAGTATATTCGGGAACAGTGCCACCGTCCGATTTCAGCTCAGGATGTAGCTGAGGAATTTGATCTCGGTCGGAAGTTGTTGGATAAGAAGTTTCGCCAATCGCTCGGGCACTCGGTTATTACGGAACTGCGTCTCGAACGCATCCGCCTTGCCAGACGATTGCTCGTCTCAACGGACTTGACGGTGATCGACATTGGATTGCGTTGCGGTTTTGACAGTGCAAGCGGTTTTGTCCGCGCCTTCCGTGAGAGTACCGGCTGCTCACCGGGGCAACTGCGTCGAGGGGACGTCAACCGGAAATGATGCTCGTGGTCAGGCCAGCACAAATGGCGAACAGATATGCACTTAATGCAAGGAACTTTTTCAATTGAGTGAAGCTATGACATTCAATACCTGCCAGCCATGGCTCTCAACACCCGACGGCCGCCAACAACTGCTGGCCTGTTATCGTGATGGACTGCTTGACGACACGGTCCGGTTTTGGTTTCCTCGCAGTATAGACACGGAGTACGGTGGATTTCTCCATTTTCTTGATCATGACGGTGTGGTGTTGGACACAGACAAATCGGTCTGGGCACAAGGCCGCATGAGTTGGATGTTGCTCACTCTCTACAACACGATCGAGAAGAAACCAGAGTGGCTCGAATGGGCTCAGAGTGGTTTGCGGTTTCTTGATCGCCACTGCTTCGACAGCGACGGTCGGATGTTTTTTCATGTTACTCGCGAAGGACTGCCGATCCGCAAACGGCGTTATGCTTTCAGCGAGTCCTTTGCGGCGATCGCTTACGCTGCGCACTTCAAAGCCACAGGCGAGGAACGATCTGCACACCGCGCTAAGGAACTGTTTGACTTGTTCACCCGTTGGAATTTCACTCCTGATTTGATGCCACCCAAGTTTACTGACACACGCCCGATGATCGGCATGGGACCGCGTATGATTGCGATTGTCACAGCGCAAGAGTTGCGGACCAACATGGGCGATGCACCATACCTTACCGAGTGGATCGACCGCGGTATCGATGAGATCCGGCAGTTGTTTGTCAAACCGGAGCACCGGGCTGTGATGGAATCGGTCGCACCCAATGGCGATATTGTGGACCATTGCGATGGACGCTTACTCAACCCTGGGCACGCCATCGAAGGTGCCTGGTTCATCATGCAAGAGGGGCATCATAGATCTGAGCCGAGCCTGATTCGACTTGGCTGCGACATGCTCGATTGGATGTGGGAGCGAGGCTGGGACAATGAGTGCGGTGGCATCTTCTATTTCCGCGACCTATTCGGCAAGCCGGTTCAAGAATACTGGCAAGACATGAAGTTCTGGTGGCCGCACAATGAAACGGTCATCGCTACGCTCATGGCCTACGAACTGACGGGCGACGAAAAGTACGCCCGTTGGCATCAACAAATCCACGATTGGAGCTACCGCCACTTCGCCGATCCAAATCACGGCGAATGGTACGGCTATTTGCACCGGGATGGTCGGCGAGCCACAACGACCAAGGGAAACTTGTGGAAGAGTTTTTTCCACTTCCCTCGCATGCAATGGCTGTGCGATCAGTGGCTTAACCGAGCGTAGTAGAATTCGTGCGACTTCAGTGCTTCATCCCTCCGATAAACATTTCATTTTTGCAATTGGATTCGCGTCAATTCGCGTTATTCGCGGGCAAATTCTGGAGTGCAGTGGTTCCAGCCAATCACGCCAATAGCACCAATGGGAATGGAATTGGTCTTCCGTTTCAAGGAAACCAACTTTGGAATCCTGTATGCTATGAGTCATCTCCCGACTTCTGTTAGGATGAACCATCAAATCCTATTTTTCAATGTGAACAAAGAACTAGCCGTGTCGTTTCAAATAATGCTTACAGCGATTGTTGCCTTGTTGCTTGATTTTCTTGCCGTAATGTCAAGTTCATCAGCCGGTGCCGATGAATTATTTTCAACGTCGTTTGAAGATCAGCCGTCCGGTGCGTTTCGAGCCATCTCGGCCGGGCCGGTACGTCTTGAAGCAGAAGGGACGGCTGCAATTTCCACGGAGTTCGCTCGGACTGGCAAACAATGCCTCCACTTGATGGGCGACGAAAACTGCTCGCTAACGTTCCTACTACCGGAAGCAATTCAAGACGTAAGGGGCCTGAGTTTCCATGCGGAACGCTGGACCAACAAAGCGCCGTTCGCATTCTCGATCGAAGTCCTACAGGCCAACACATGGCGAGAAATCGCGAAACTGGATCGCGTGGTCGAAGTGGGCAAGCGGTTTCGGTCCCATGTCCAGCTCGCGATCCCGGGCGATAGCAAAACACAAGCCATTCGCTTTCGCGTGACTGCGGCACCGAAGTCTGGTGTGTTGGTTGACGACCTGTCGTTCTTGTCCATTGCCCCTCAAAAACCGACGTCCATTCCGTCGGACCTGATGCCGAACGAGCCAATGGAATTGTCGGACAGCAAACCCCTGTTTATTTCCGGCACTGAGAATACGCACACGTTTCGTATTCCGGCCATTATTACGGCAGCAAACGGCGACCTTTTCGCAGCCTGCGATGCTCGCCGAACGTCAACCGCCGATTTGAAGCTCCAACGCAGCATCGACATTGTCTATCGTCGTAGTTCGGATAATGGAAAAAACTGGACACCTATGGCGGTTCTCGACCAGCTTGATGAGGGAGGATGCAGCGATCCTTCTCTGTTGCTCGACTCAGCTACGGGCGACATTTTCTGTTTTTACAATTACATGGTCCGCGACATCACCAACAACGAGTTTCGATTTGTGGTGCAGAAGAGTTCCGATCACGGCAAGACGTGGGGGAAACCCATCGACTTCACCGATCAAGTGGCTGGGCCCGATTTGAAGAACAGCTTTAAATTCATTACGTCTGGCCGAGGTATTCGGACTCGCGACGGCCTGTTGCTCCATAACTTCGTCCGCGTCGGGCAAGGAGTCACGTTGTTCGCCAGCGCAGATCATGGATCAACGTGGAAAGCGTTTGGTGAAGTGAGCCCAGGGGATGAATCCAAGGTGGTGCAGTTGCACGACGATTCGCTGATGGTCAATTCGCGAGTGGAGCCGGGCAAACGATACGTCCATCGGTCGGCAGATGGCGGACGAACATGGGAGAGTGCGGCAGACTGGAACTTGCCCGATCCTCAGTGCAACGCGTGCATTGTTCAGTACACCTCCATGCGAGACGGATATTCCAAGGACCGGCTCATTTTCTGCAATGCTGCGTCGGTCAATGGCCGCAAGAATCTTGTGGCACGCATTAGCTACGACGGCGGCAAAACTTGGAGTGCCGGCAAAGTTATCGACAGTGGCGCATCGGCTTACTCCGAGATCACGGTCCTCCAGGATGGAAGCTTTGGAGTTTTGTACGAACCGGGGCACTCGGAGATTCGTTTCGTCCGTTTTACGCTGGAATCGCTTACGGGCGGGTCTGACCAACTGACGGAGAAGTACGTACCTACAGGACGTCCTTAGCCAGGTTGGCAGCAAATATGCATTGAGTCTGGTGTTGCCGTCGCTTCATGGCAGACAGGCGAGGAAGACTTCTCTACAATGGAATTTGTAAAAGTCCCCGAAGTCACTGTAGTAGGATAACTTTTGATGCAGTTCATTAGAACGCTGGTGTTGCCCACCGTCTCGCTTACTGTTGGAATGCTCGTATCTGGCGAGAACCAACCAGCCATCGCCGACGATGCTTCCTTGCATCGTGATACTTGGGGGGTACCGCACGTTGTTGCCAACAACGAGGCTGCTGGGTTCTTTGCACTTGGGTATGCTCAGGCAGAAGATCGGCTTGAGGACATTTACCTTGCGATTCGAACAGGCGTCGGTCGAATGGCAGAAGTCAGAGGGCAAGAATTCGTTCAACAAGACTACATGATGCGATTGGCGCACAACGATACGTTGCACAAGACGTACTTGCAGGCGGCCCCAGCTCACCTCAAGGAGGCTGTTGCAGCGTTTACTGCTGGCATACAGTCCTACATCGATAGTCACCCGGACGAAGCCAAAGAGGTTGCCATTCCAATCGAGCCTTGGCATCCGCTAGCCGTAGGGCGAGCGATGATCCTGCGATGGCCCCTAGGAACCATCATGGATGATCTGAAGAACGGCGAACAACGGGTAAAACCACCGATGGGTTCCAACCAATGGGCGGTTTCACCAAGTCGCTCCGCAGACGGTTCCGCGATCCTTTTGTCCGACCCGCACTTGACCTGGGAAGGATTGGCGGTGCTCTATGAAGCCCGAGTTCACGCGGGCGACATGCACATGAACGGATACTATCTGATCGGTTCACCCATGCTTGCCATAGGGCATAACCAATCTGTTGGATGGGCGCTAACCACCGGTGGTCCCGACACATCCGATGTGTATCGCATGAAAATCCGCATGACCCCCTCGCCACAATACGAATACGACGGTGAGTGGAAGTCGATGGAGGTTAAAAGTTTTGCGATTCCAGTGAAGGGCGGTAAGAGCATTTCGATGCCGGCCCTATACACGCATCTTGGCCCGGTGGTGGGAGAACCAGATGTCAAAAGCGGTGTGGCCTATGTGGGTGCTTCGCCCTATTTTGAACAAACAGGATTGTATGATCAGTTCTATCGCATCGCCAAATCCAAAAATGTGCATGAAGTCAATCAAGCATTGGCGTTGCATCAGTACAACGAACAGAATGTCATGTCGGCAGATACCGAGGGGAACATCTCCTATGTTCGCAATGGCGCGACTCCGATTCGTCCGGATGGATTTGATTGGAGTCGCCCCGTGGACGGAACGACGAGCAAAACAGCTTGGCTTGGAATTCACCCGCAAAGCGATCTCGTTCGAATCGTGAATCCAACCCAAGGATACATGCAGAATTGCAACATCAGCCCGGCCAACATGATGGTCAATTCTCCATTGGTGCCTGAAAAATATCGAAACTACATCTACAACGTCAGCTGGGATCAGAACAATCCTCGCGGTCGAAGATCGATCGAGTTGCTCCACAACGACAGTTCCGTGACGCGTGAAGCGGCAAAGTCGTATGCCATGGACGTCTTCGATCGCATTGCTGGACGCTGGCAAAAGGAATTACGCTTGGCTTGGGAAAATGCAGCCAAGGGGCTTGCACAGAACCCAGAGTTAAAAAGGGGTGTGCAAGCCATTCTCGCTTGGGATGGGTACTTCACCTCGGAAGCGACCGCAACCAGTCTTTACAAGTTTTGGCGACTCAAGTGCGGTGATCAGTGCGACCTGGACCCCATGGCAAAGGACCAACCTTTAACAGTAGAAACCCGAACGAAGCTGCTGGAATTGCTTCTTGAAACGATTGGGGAAATGCAAACGCGATATGGGAAATGGGACGTGAAGTGGGGAGAGGTGCACGTGGTTGGGCGGGGCGACAAGTATTTTCCAGCATCCGGCACCGACTTCAGTTCTGGCATTAAGGACGCCAATTATTCCGAGACGCTTCTGGACGTCCACTCGATCGCCGACCCAAAGAAACCTGGTCGATATGTAGCCAATAGCGGCTCGATGGCGATGATCTTGATGTTCTTCGACAAAAATGGCGTCAGTTCGTTTACCTGCACACCTTGGGGCCAGTCTGCCCACCCTGAATCACCGCACTACATGGACCAAGGTGAAGGCCTCTATGGACCTAGAAAAATGAAGCCGACTTGGTGGGACCCTGCAGAGTTGAAATTGCATATCAAATCGACGAAGGTGTTAACGTACAAGAAGTAGTAGTGGTACGAAGCATTTGGAGTGCGGAAATTCATTTCCGCTTTAAGACAGGAGAACAAATTCCGCTTCGATCAATATCGAATTTCATGACGAATTAACAGTAACGACGCCACTTGAAATGGATTTCGCATGTATTCTTTGTGTTTTCTGCCGACTAAACAATCCGATTTTCCTCGCTTCAAATCGTAGACATTTCCATGTTCAACCTCAATCGCATTCCGGACGCAGTCAAGACCGAAGGTGGTGTCTCGCGTCGACTCATCCTCGCTTATGGTGCCGCCCTCGCGGGACTACCGTTGGTCACGTCTCGACTGGCTGCGGCCGATAGAAAAGTGGTCTTCGAAAACAATCCGTTCACACTGGGCGTTGCCTCGGGTGATCCCGATGCCAGCAGCGTCGTGCTCTGGACGAAGCTCGCTCCGATTCCAACGTCATCCGACGGTGGTATGAAGCCGGAAATGGTTCCTGTCGCCTGGGAGGTCGCTGAGGACGAAGCGATGAAGAAAGTGATCTTGAGCGGCACATCGATCGCCTCGCCTCAACTTGGGCATTCTGTGCACGTGGAAGTCAATGGCCTGAAACCTGCTCGCTGGTACTGGTATCGATTCAAGGCAGGCGATGCGGTAAGTCCGATTGGGAGGACGCGAACACTGCCTGATTCAAACTCCGAGCCCGACTCGCTTCGATTCGCATTTGCATCGTGCCAAAACTATGAGCAAGGATTATTCACGGCCTATGACCAAATGGCGAAAGACGATCTCGATTTGGTGTTCCATTTAGGCGATTACATCTACGAATATCCGGGGGCAGACAATCGCGTTCGAAAGCACAGCGGCCCTACCGATGGGAAAATCAAGACGCTCGATGATTATCGACTGAGGCACATGCAGTACCGATCGGACCCGCTATTGAATGGGATGCATGCGCAGTGCCCGTGGTTTGTGACTTGGGATGATCATGAGGTCGACAACAACTATGCCAATGACATCCAGGAAGAACAAAAGGGGGACAAACCAAAAGCGGACCCAGTCGAATTCTTGGTCCAACGCGCAGCCGCCTATCAAGCGTTCTACGAGATGATGCCGCTTCGCAAGCAGTCGTTGCCTCAAGGTCCCGACATGACGATCTATCGTAAGGCATCGTTCGGGCGCTTGGCTGAGTTCTTTGTTTTAGATACACGCCAATATCGAACCGATCAACCCAATGGCGATGGCCTTAAGCCGCTCAGCGAGGAAGCGTGGAAGCCAACCAATACGCTCTTGGGAAAGCAGCAGCGTGGATGGCTCGACCGCGGATTGATCGATTCGACGGCGACCTGGAATGTACTAGCTCAACAGGTGATGTTTGCAATGGTTGAAATCCATTTGAAAGATCGAAGCGGTTTTTCGATGGATCAATGGCCGGGCGCGGCGTACGAACGGCTTGCCCTGATGAGGTTCATTGCGGACCGCAAAGTTTCGAATCCAGTCGTGCTGACGGGGGACATTCACGCGAATTGGGTCAACGATCTAAGAGTGAATGATCGGCAAGCGGACAGTCCGGTGGTGGCGACAGAATTCGTTGGCACAAGTATCTCTAGCGGCGGCAATGGAGCGAAAGAAGTTAAGAACTTGGACAAGCTGACAGCGGCGAATCCATGCGTCAAGTTTCACAACCAAGAACGGGGCTATGTTCGTTGCTCGGTAACTCCAGACAAGTGGACCAGCGACTATGTGGTCGTCGAAGACGTGAAAGCGGCGGGTGGGAATATTTTGACCCGAGCATCCTACACGGTCGAGGCCGGTCGGCCTGGCGCCCATTTATCGTAGAGGTGAATCAGGCTTCGCAACTTAATGTACAATATTTGCCAAGTGCATTTCTTTTTTAAGACCCCATCACCTTTTTACTGTCGGTAAGAGATTTCTATGAATGCCATCAGCACCAACACCATCGCGACCATTGCATATGCAAAGCAGATCCTGGCCGACATTGACGATTCGAGCATGTGTCAGCAGCCGTTGGGACTAAACCACCCGGCGTGGTTAATGTTGCATCTCGCGACCGCCGCCGACTACGCATCGAGCCTACTTGGTGGCCAAGCTGTCTGTCCTGCAGGCTGGAATGCGTTGGCAGACACGAAAAAGCCTCAGACGCAGACTCGCAGCGATTACCCATCGAAGGAAGAATTGGTCAACACTTTCGAAGCTGCCTTTCTTAATGCGTCTAATCTCTATCAGAAATCAAGCGAGGAAGACTTAAACAAACCCCAAAAACTTGGATTTTTTGAGACGGAGTTGCCTACGGTGGGTGATATGGCAACCTTCCTGATCATTGCGCACACCAATCTACACTTGGGGCAATTATCTGCGTGGCGACGAGCTACCGGCAAGGCCCCCTTGTTCTAAGATCGGTTGCGTGTATGGCTCATGCCCAGTGCGACTCTCCCGTGGGGGGGCTCTGGTCGGAGCGCATTGACGACTCTCGAAATGCCTAGGAGTATTCACGAAAATGCAATTTGAAAAAAACCCTTTCCCGGGTATGAACCCTTGGCTGGAGTCTTATTGGGGCGATGTTCATACGCGTTTGACGATGTACTCGTGCGATGCAATTCAGAAACAGTTGCCGTCGGATCTGCATGCACGCGTGGAAGAGTATTTGTCAGTGGATGAACCCGATGGAGATCCCAAGTATCGCCATCGCCGCATCTCTCCGGATATCCACATTTCACATAAAGGGATAGCGGCGAGTAACGTGGTGTTATCCGGGACCGCGACGGTCGAGCTGGACGAAGCGATGCAAGAGCCGATTCGGATCCGACGGATTCACGAACCGGAGACGCTGCGATACATCGAAATCCTCGACTTGAAGGCAAATCGACGGGTGATAACCGCGATTGAGCTTCTTAGTCCCGCCAACAAAACCCTTGCGGGTCGCAGACTGTACATTCAAAAGCAACAGGAACTCATCAACGGTAACGTTAGCTTGGTTGAAATCGACTTGCTGAGGGAGGGGGCCTGGGTCGTCGCGACTTGCGAAGATTTGTATCCGGAGGAATTGCGAAGGCCATACCGTATTTGTGTGACCCGTCGCGAGACGACGGAGGAAAGTGAGGTTTACAAGGCATCCTACCGATCGCCATTGCCGGACGTTCGCATTCCGCTTCGTCATGATGAAGCGGATATCCGATTGCCGCTGCAGTCGTTACTTAATCTTGCTTACGAGAATGGGCGATACGGAACAGAACTTGACTACTCGAAGCCACCTGAAATAGCGCTCGCCACGGAGGATGAAGCCTGGACTCAAGCATGGCTGCGTCAGCAGTCGTCGCTAGTGTAGCTCGGCACTCCGTGCCGAGGGTTGTGCTTCGGTAGGGGCACTCTCTAGGTGCACAACGGCACGGAGTGCCGATCTACACTTTAAGCCGCGTTGGCTTTGGGTTGGTGACGTGTATGACGTGGTGCGATCACTTCGGAAGCTAGGCCCAACTTCTCTAACAGCTTGATCTCGTAATAGCTGATATCGATCTCCCACCATCGATGTTGCACGCTGGCCGACGAGGGATCTTCGTGATGGTTGTTGTGCCAACCTTCGCCGACGGTGAGTAAGGCCACCAGCCAGTTGTTGCGGCTGTGTTCGCCGGTTTCGTAATTGCGGTACCCGAACATGTGACTGAGCGAATTGACCGACCAAGTGATGTGCCATACGGCGATGATGCGCAGGTACACACCCCAGACCACCATGCTCAGAGCGAGTTGCATCGCGCTAGCTTGCCCCCAACCGATCCAACCGATTATGTAACCCGCCACAAAGAAGATCGGCAGTTGCGAAAGACCGATGTAAAGATTCGTCAGCGGACGTTTTTCCATGTACATGTAGAAAGGGTCTCGCAGAAGATCCTTCGAAAACTTTTCGATTGCACTGATGGAGTGTGTTTCTCGGTTATTGACCATCAACCAACCGAAGTGGGACCAAAGAAAATTGACCAGGGGCGAATGGGGGTCGGGTTGGTGATCGGAGTGAACGTGGTGAATACGATGAATCGCAACCCAGCGTGCCGGGGAATCCTCAAGGCAGCAGACACCGAGAATAGCAAACGTATGTTCCACCCACCGCGGGGTTTTGAAACTGCGGTGCGTCAGTAATCGATGGTAGCCGATCGTGATGCCTTGACCGAAGACATGGATACCGATCAACATGGCGGTGAAGCCGACCCACGAAAAGAAATAGGGGACCAGCGCCATCAGCCCGAGCAAGTGAACGACCAAAATAGTCCCTAGGTAAAGCCTGTTGATGGTAAATGGCTTGACGGTTTCGGGGACGGACAGTGTCATGTAGGACGTGCTCCACAGCAAAAAAGGTTGATATCAGTCCTAGGATTGTGTTCAATCGAAACGCAACCGCTAGTGCCATTGTTCGAAATGCGCGGGTTTTACGCAAGCCGACAATCTGCTCTACCCGCATTCTGGGGAGGAAGGCTAACGAAGATTATTGAAGCCCGAGCCACATGCGATTGGAAACTACATAATCGAAAAATAGTTTTCGACGGCGAAATCCAGGTATTCGCGTTTTAATTCCAATGGTTGCGTATTGAAATAGCAATACGAGCGAACTTGGAGGAGTAAATCTCGAGGGTGGCAATTTCGCATGGGACGACCGATTGGCTTATAGTGTTTTTCGATGAGGTAGTCGATCAATTCCGCATTGTGAGGGATTTTTGTGACTCGACACATGATCTCGAACAGTTTTCGAAACGCCTCTTCGCTTGGATTCTCGACCTCGATTTTGTACGGGATTCGGCGCAAAAACGCGTCATCCACCAGATCTTTGGGCTCGAGATTGGTGCTGAAAATCACCAGTTGGTCGAACGGAACTTGGACTTTCTTTCCATTGCTTACGGTTAGATAGTCGTAGCGTTTTTCCAGCGGAACGATCCATCGGTTGAGCAATTCATCAACGCTCATTCGTTGGCGCCCGAAGTCATCGATCAGCAGGACGCCACAGTTGCTCTTGAGTTGCAACGGGGAGTCGCTGACATTGGTTTCGGGATTGCGACAGACCTCGAGCATTTCCATGGTCAATTCACCGCCAGCAACGATTGTTGGTCTACGAATGCGGACCCAGCGGTGGTCGATATGGCTATCTCGAAGCATGCCATCCGATTTTTCATGAGGGCATTCTTCGTGATTGAGGGGGTCAAAGATTCGAAGCAAGTCGCCGTCGACCAAGACTGCTCGAGGGATCCAAATGTACTCCCCGAACGCCCGCGTTACGCGTTCCGCGATACTTGTTTTTCCATTGCCAGGGAACCCGAAGAGGAACATTCCTCGACCGCTGTTGACTGCCGGACCGAGACGGGAGAGCAATTGTGGGGATACAAGCAAATCCGAAAAAGCGGTTTTGAGATCGTCGCGACTAGGGTGCTGATGTTCTAGCGATTGCAATCGGACCGATTCGACGTACTGGTTGAGAGGGACTGGGGCTGAGCCAAAGTACGTTGTCTTTTGCATGTGGCGACGAGCGCGGTCGCGACCAGCATCGGTGAGCGTATGGATATAGTCGTTCATGGCCGTTGCGCCCAAATATCCCGATAATTGCTGGGATTTCAGCCTGTTCAACGTCGGTTCGACAAAACAAAAGGGGAGTTTGAGCTGTTCCGCGATCACACGCCCCGATGCTTCACCCCGATTGAACATAAACCGCATGACGATCTCTTCGATGAGTTGACTGCTAAGGCCAGCCATTTCGAGCGAGGTCGGTTCGATGGGGATAACGGGTTCGTTGCGGTTCCTGGTTGCTTTGAAGTAGGGGCTTGGAGATGGGACTTCGGCTGGTTTGGCTTGAGTTGATGGTGCGGCAGTTTGAGCTAAAGTCGGACGAACCGGACTGCCTCCATTTCCATTTCCATTTCTATTTTCAGTGGAGGAAGGGGATGCTAATCGATTGATACGTTCCAAAGCTTCCTCGAGACCGTTGGAAGTGGCCTTGGAAACGGGAGTAGGGGGACTTTGTCTCATTTCTGCGTGGTTGGGCGTAGAAGGAATGATTTGTGTCATGGCGATTCTTTGGGCGAAAGGAAGAATCAGGTCGGTAAATACGCTTTGGCGCGGAATCGGCTGAATTCGGACCATGAATCAGGCTATCCCATCCCAGTTCGGGATTTAAATTTGGAACTGGACCCCCAATCAGCAAAAGCGTCAGAAACGCAACCACAAACGACGAGTGGTACGACCCAAGGGGCTAGCATGGGTGTGGCGGATTGCGATAAAAGTCGCGATCGACTTACCGCAGCCAATGTGCCACCGGCCGAGCCAAACGGTGCCGAACCCCACCTAGAAATAAACCATGCCAAAAAACCTCTTTTGCCCCTTGCACACCTGCCAGGGTGCCACTATCTTTTCGCCTCCTCGCAGCGAGCAACTTTGGTTGATGGCTGATACCGACTTCGGTTGGTTGAATTTTCTGGTCCGGCTGAAAAGCCAACAAACTGGAGAATAAGAGGGACCAACAGTTGACAGTAGCCGATACCCTCGGTTACAACGTCGACCCCAACTGAACAGCAGTTTGCGGCCGAGGCGCACTTGAGAGAGTGCCGCCTGGAGCGTGCGAAACGTTGGTCGGTGGAACTGATCTTTGACAATCTGGTGGATGAGTTTTTAAATTGATGTTTATAGCAAACGTCGATTACCTGATGAGTTTTATGATTGAAAATTTAGGTGACCAAATGACCAAGGTCACCGACCGG